>CAJOME010000020.1 GCA_905235585.1 uncultured Lachnospiraceae bacterium
GTATAAGAGAGAGTCGTGATCTGAAATGCTTATTCTTCATCTTCAGCCTCCTCTGCATCGTCGTACTGATCCCGGATATCTGCTGTCGGCGCTTCATCCTCGGTGGATTCCTTTACAGCTGCGGTAGTATCTATGGTTTCGCTGTCCTCCAGCAGCTTGGCGGAGTCATCGTCCATTTTCTGCATATTGCCTGTAGCTACAAGTATGCTTGCCTCTCCGTGGAGTATGCCATGCATCTCACCTATGAAATGACCGTTTACGCTACCCTGTACTATACCATCCAGACGCATGATGCCGGATTCCCTGCTGATATTTACCGGAATGGATATCTTGAAGGAGCTCTTGTCGATTATCTTTTCTCCAAGCAGCAATATCTGCGGAAGTACAAACATAACAAGGAATATCGAAAGGATCGTACCACGGCCGAGGCACTGTCCTATACCGCAGATGGTGGCATCTGACGTGAACTGTCCTATCAGGATGCCGGCAAGCGCAAGCATTGATCCGGAGGTAACGATAGTCGGGAAGGCAAAGTTCATGGTCTCTATGATAGCCTGTTTTTTGGGCATCTGATCCTTCAGCTCCATGAATCTGCCGGATATGACTATGGCATAGTCGATATTTGCTCCCATCTGGATGGAGCTTACGATCAGATAGCCCATGAAGAACAGATTCTGGTGCATTATCGTGGGATATGAGAAGTTCATCCATATCGAACCCTGTATGACAAGGATAAGGAGGACGGGCATTCCGACCGACATGAACGTAAAGAGCAGTACGGCAAGTACGGCAAGTATCGAGACCCAGCTGACTACCGCGTTGTCTCTCGCGAAGGTTTTCTTCAGATCATACTGTGAGGTGGATTCTCCGGCAATAAGGACGGTTTCAGTATAATACCTGCCTGCGATAGCATGTATCTCATCGAGAAAATCAAAGGTTTCGTCGCCCTCCTCCGGCAGATTGAGGTACACCAGCATACGGCTGTAATTCTCACTCTGCAGCTGATCCTTTGCTATCTGCATCTGAGCATGCGCCTCCTCGAGCGTATCCATGAGGTCGTCATCCAGTGTTACATAGCCCTCGTCTACCTCATCATATAAGAACATGACGACATCTATGAGCGGTATCGCATAGGTAGAGGAGCCGTTTATGAGCTTGGCATAGTTTTCATCGTTCAGGGCATAGGCGGTATACAGCAGCTCGGCCACCTCATAATCGACACCTAGCAGCTCGGAAAACTGTCTGGCAGTGATCTTGTCGGTGAGATTGTATCCGTCCATTGCCTCTGTATTTGCAAGAGCGACTATATGATCTATCTCCTTGCGGCTTTCGAGCTCTCTTATGAGCCTTCCTTCGGTCTCGTAATTCACCCTGGGTACGATCAGGGCGGCGAAGTTCTCTTCTCCGAAGGTCTCGGTGATCATCTCGTCGGCAATCTGTACATCATTCTGTATAGGCGTAATAAGTGTTGAGTATCCATATACATACGGGCATTTATTTGAAATGAGCATGGCGGCGATCACCACGACAACAAAAACGGGCGGTATTATAAAACGGGTCGCATATGCGTATTTTCCTACGAAAGGTATCTTGGGGATGAAGCTCCTGTGCTTCGTCTTATCCATCCATGGTCCGAATATCATGATGAGTCCGGGCATGAGCGTAAATACCGAAAGGAGAGAGAAGAATATCGCTTTGATAAGGCAGATAGCCATATCGGGTCCTATACCGTACTGCATGAAAAGCATGGCTACCAGACCTCCGATGGTGGTAAGCGAAGAAGAAGATATCTCGGGTATGGCTTTGCTCAAAGCCACGATGTCCGCTTCCCTTATTCCGAGAGTGGCATGCTCCTCCTTGTAGCGGTTACAGAATATGACGGCATAGTCTATGGATAATGCAAGCTGAAGGACTATGGTCACGGAGTCGGAGACGAATGAAATCGTACCTAAGATAAAATTGGTACCGGAGGCTATGAGAGCCGATGCCCCGAAGGTGAGCAGCAGTACCGGTACCTCTGCCCAGGTCTGGGATGTAAGGAGCAGTACTGAGAGGACAACTATAGCTACAAGGATAGATACGGTATTCATTTCCTCGTTTATTATGTCTGCGGTCTGGTTGCCCATTGAGGTGGATACGTATATATCATAGTCTCCCAGAAGCTCTTTGATCTCATCAAGCGCATCAAGCGCGCGCTGATCACTCTCTTCATATATAAATGTGATATCGTAAAGCGCGGAGAAATTGTTGTAATGGCTGTCGGTATCATCAAAGGTCAGCATCGAAACATCCGGTCTGTTCTCTATCTTTTCGGATATCTCCAAAGCCTTATAGTAGTTGATATTTGTGACCATGATCTGTGCGGTACCGTAGGTGATGAACTCCTCCTCCATCAGATCGAGTCCACGCCTGGTCTCGGTATCATCGGAAAGATAAGCCGAAAGAGAGTTCTCTACGCTTATCCAGCCTGAGGATATCACGGAGAATACTATCGCTATGGCAAACAGCAGGAAGAAAAGGTTGCGTCTGTCAACGATAAAGGTTGCTATTTTTAGCATAAATGAAGATTTTTCTGTGTTTTCATCCATAATATAATGCTGTCGTGGTCAAGACCGTATATCCGGAACGTTAAGCAGGGGTTTACCGTAATGCTTTCATATAAAAGACGGAGAACCCTAATTAAAGGTACTTCTGTACAGTTTACTACTTAGTTATGTAAATTACAAGTGCGCTTCCCTTGCAAGAATTGATTATTATGAATATAATTATTAAATCATCAGAAGAGATCATCAGGGAGTTTTACAATGGCGACAGGCAGGGAAAAAAGCGAAACGATAGTGACCATAGCGGGTAAGAACTATACCTTACTCGGGTATGAGAGCGATGAATATATGCAGAGGGTAGCCTCTTTTGTCAACAGCAGGCTGGAGGAATACAGGAAGGTGGACAGCTATAAGAGGCTTCCTGCCGATACCCAGAATGTGCTGGTGCTTCTGAATATAGCCGATGAGTATTTTAAGACAAGGGTACAGGTAGAACAGCTTACGGCGGATCTGGAAAAGAGGGACAAGGATCTCTACGACGTGAAGCACAATCTCGTGTCTACCATGAGCAAGAATGAAGCTCTTGAGGAGACATTGAAGGATATGCAGGATGAGATCAACGACAAAGAGAAGAGGATCGTGCAGCTCGAGACTGAGCTCTCACATACTTCGGAAGGACATAACCCACACGGCAAAAACTCCGCGAGAAAGTGACCTGATGAGAAAAAGGCTGTCCGACACAGTGTTTTTTGCGACATATATGCTCGTCTATATGTACTCGCTGGGCTTGATAATAGAGCAGCAGCTGACGGGCATGGAGGGTGATGACGTACGACTCGGTCTGTATATCCTGCAGCAGGTGTTCATACTGGCAGGCTTTCTTTTACCATCATTTATCGCAGGGATATGGCATTTTATCACAGACCGGAAGACAAAAACGGTCATGTTTTTTTGTTATGCCGCGTCTGTCTTTTCTATTATATTTGTCAAAGATCTTACATTACATGTGATATTCTTAGCTGTATGTGCGCTCTGTCTCGGTATGACGGGAACCGAGGTTTACCGCAGACTGGCGGTAGGAGCTGACTTTGATGATGCCGGAGGGAGGAGAGATATCGGGTTTACCGTAGGGGTAGGAGGCATGACGGCTCTTCTGGTACAGTGGATGCTGCAGAGTATACCGATGGCAGACGGACTGACTGCCATTATACTCACGGTACTGTATGGCTATCTGATATATGTGCCCGGAAGTCAAAATACCGTGAACACACCGGAGGATGCGGAGAGCGGATCTTCGGACGGGATATGGAGAAGAAGGGGGATATTCTTAAGCATTAGTGTGGTCTGTATGCTGATGCTGCTCGCGTATTATGAGTCGCATATGAACAGGGTGAGCTTTGCGGTACGGTTTTATGAGTGGTTCAGGATATTCGCGGGGATGGGATATCTGCTGATAGGTCTGCTCTACGGCAGGATGAAGAGCGCATATGTATCGATCGTAATGATATGCACAGCACTTGCCTCCGTCGTGAGCAGCTTTCTGATGCTTCGGGACGGAGAGGGGACGTGGATACATCTCGCCTTATTTTATCTTGTGCTCGGCTCGCTCGTTACATATTACAATCTGATGTTTATGGAGCTCTCCGTGAGGACATCAAGACCTGTCAGGTGGGCAGCCATGGGGAGAGTGCTCGACGCTGCTGTTACCGCGCTCTTTACGGCGATCGGGGCATATCTTCCAACGGGCGAGATATATGTCCTGCTTATGTATTTACTTCTGTTCGCGGGTGCGCTTATTTCCATGTTCCTGGGTGGTCTTCTTTCAGTAGAGGATATTCCGGTGAGCGCGGCATATGTCCAAAGTGATACGCAATCCGGTAAAGAGGGTGAGAACGTGCTCACGGTGGCTGAGCGTATAGAGCTGTTCGCCGAAAAGTACGGGCTTACGTCAAGGGAAAAGGATGTGCTCTCTATGCTTGTGACTACTGAGAGCAAGAATCAGGAGATAGCCGATACATTATACATATCAAGGAGACAGCTTCAAAATCACATTTCCTCCATCTATCAGAAGACCGGGGCAAATACCCGGGCGGGTCTTTTGATGATGATCTCATGACGATCTGTCCAACGGTGCTCCCATCGGATACAAGGAAAAATAACTGTCGGTATAAAAGGCGTAAATATCGTCTTTTTTATTTGTGCACAAATGTGAAGTTGAAAATGGGGGGGTTAACGGTGCATCATGCTCATGGTTGACGTAAGTTAATAAAGGTAGTAGGGCAGCATGACAGTAAATTTATGAAAGGGGAGTTTTATTAAATGAAAACGGAGGACAGAAAAATTATGAGCAGGATTAAAACTATATTTGGCGCGTTGCTTATCGCTGTGCTGTGCATGGGGATGGGTGTAGCGGTGTATGCGGATACACTTGTCACGAGTATAAATGTTACATCAACTGGTTATCAAAATGATAAGACATGTTGGGCGGATATAGTAGATAGCAATACTGTTAGGGTGAATGGCTTAGAGAAAGATAGTGTACAATACTATGTGAATGAAACAACGAAAGTAACATTAAATGGAAAAGCTACAACTTTTCTAAAAAAGAATGATGAAGGTTCATATTGGTTTATAGTCTCTTCTTCCAGCAGCGATAAGAAGGATGACGATGATGACGATCATGATCATGAGCCGCCTTCATGGGTGAAGAATCCCAACCAGAAGCCCGCGCTTGTCATGAGTGCACCTGCTATCGGAGGCGGAGCTACACTCGGCTGGCAGGAGCAGGGGGATCTCGGCAAGCTGGTATTCAGCATGGCAAGACCAGCCGGATGGAGCGAGGCGTTTTCCTTTAATATGCTTAAGGGCGGCAAGCCTGACTACAGCCTGAAGACCGGCACCATGCAGCTGTTCATTCCTCACGAATATCTTAAGACAGGCAGGATATATGCCATAATCGGTATTGATAAAAACGGAAACGCAGTGGTCTTTAACGATGTGGATACCAATCCGCTGACCATCACAGTCAATCTCAACATAGAGGGTTACGCGTTTGATCTCATCTACACAAACTGAGAGCTGCGCGTTAAGAACCTGATAGCAATACCTACAGAAGATGACCCGGCAGAGTACCTGCCGGGTTACTTGTATGCCTCTAGTAACACAGGTCAGTCGGAATGGTGTATAATCTTTTAAGACGTTTTTGGAGGCTTTATGGAGGGGGATAAAAATGGTTAAACCGGATCATATTACAATCAATGTATAAGGAAGGTATCACAACAGAGCATGAAGCCGGTGCGGTAAGCCGTGTCAGAGTACCTGAGCTCTTATCGCCCGCTGGAAATATGGACTGCCTGAAAGCCGCTGTAGACGCGGGCTGCGACGCGATCTATGCCGGAGCGGACAGATACGGAGCGAGAGCGTATGCCGGCAACTTCACGTCAGAGGAATTCGTGGAGGCAATTGATTACGCTCATCTTTTCGGGGCAAGGCTCTATCTTACATTAAATACTCTGATCAAGCCGGATGAATTAGATAACATACGTGATTTTGTCAGACCCTTTTATGAAGCAGGACTTGACGGTGTGATCGTACAGGATCTCGGAGTAGTCACCCTGCTCCTAAAAGAGTTTAAGGACATGGAGATCCATGCCTCCACACAGATGTCGGTCTCATCGGTGTACGGGGTGAGGCTGCTTCAGGATATGGGTATCAGCCGTGTAGTGCCGTCCAGAGAGCTGTCTCTTAAAGAAATCTCAGAAATATATGAAAATACCGGAACAGAGCTTGAATGCTTCATACACGGAGCGATGTGCTACAGTTATTCGGGGATGTGCCTGATGTCAAGCATGCTGGGCGGACGCTCCGGCAACAGAGGCAGATGCGCGGGACCCTGCAGACAGCCCTACAGTGTCCTTAATACAAAGGCAGCAAACGGGGCTTTGGAGAATATGAAGAATAAAGGCAGGGCAGGGAATAAAGACGATAAGGGTATATATCTGCTCTCAATGAAGGATCTGTGTACCATAGATATACTGGATGAGCTGATAAGGGCAGGTATAGCATCCTTTAAGATAGAGGGACGCATGAAAAGCCCGGAATATGTCTATGGGGTCACGAGTATTTACCGCAAGTACATCGATAAGATAACGTCAGATATCAATGCTCCGTATATGCCTGACGAAGCAGACAGAAGGAGGCTTATAGAGCTGTACTCCAGAGGCGGTATATCGGAGGGATACTATCACAGGCACAACGGACTTTCGATGATCACCGTCGCTAAGGGCGCGTATAAGAGAGAAGACAAGGAAAGATATACGGCGGAGAGGAGGCGGATACCGCTTGAGGCAAGGCTTGAGGTACATGCGGGACAGACTGTGCGGCTTAGTGTTAAGAGCGTAGAAGCTGTCGGTGGTACGAAAAATATCGGCAGATATTCCAAGAGTCTTGCAGAGGAGGAGCATGGGGAAAATGACGGGATAAGCGTCACGGTAACCGGAGAGACAGCCGAAAAGGCTGACAGACATCCTATGGGAGCGGAGGAGCTTAGGAAGCAGATCATGAAGACGGGCGATTCGGAATTCTTTTTCTGTACTATGGATATTGACACCGACGGAGAGAGCTTTGTAAGGGTGTCAGCCCTTAATGCGCTGCGGCGTGACGCGATAAGTAAGATGAGAGGAAGACTGCTTAATGGTCATAAACGCAGTCTGTGAAAAAAAAGAACAGGCAGAAGCACTCAGAGACCTTGACGGGATAGGGCGTATCTATTCTGAGGACGAGATCATGCCCTATGTATTAAGAAACGCAGACGCAGGAAAATGCGAAGAAATGCTGTCAAAGGAGTATCTGCTGGTCAGGAGCCTTGACGGGATCGGCTATCTTAAGGAGAACGGCTATACGGGAGAGATCGTGGCTGATCATACCCTATATACTTTCAATAAGCTGTCCCGCGATACCATTGCCGCCCTTGGCGTATCATATGATACCGCTCCGCTTGAGCTGACATACAGAGAGCTGTGGGACAGAGGAGTAAACGGGAGCGAGCTCATGGTATACGGCAGGATACCGATGATGATAAGCGCTAACTGTATATACAGGGGTGCCAATGATGATGTATGTTATAAAAGAAAAAACAAGGCGCGTGAGAAACACATCAGCACCGGCAGCCCCTATAGGGAGGTCATGCTCACAGACCGTAAGAATACGGATTTTCCGGTGATGTGTGACTGCAGATACTGCTATAACGTGATCTTTAATTCCGTGCCGCTGTCTCTGCACGGAGAGTGGGATAAGGTAAGGAAGCTCGCGCCGGATTCCGTAAGACTATATTTTACTACGGAGTCGTCCGGGGAGACCCTGAAGACAGCCGGATATTATATCAGCCTGAGCAGGATATCCGAGGGGATGACTGATGATGGGGTACTCCCGGATATCCCCTTCGGCGCGTTCACCAAGGGACACTTTATAAAGGGAGCGGAGTAGGACATTGGCCGGATTATCCAAATATTTTATAGCCATATTCATAGTTTTCTATACATTCCACTGCTTTGCCGTCTTCTCATACAGAAATGATGAGGAGAGGAGGGTATTTTATCTTTTCCAGAATGTACTTATGGTTCTGACACACGTAATGGGTTTTTATGTGCTGTGCGTGAGGAAGGAGGACAGCAGCCTTATATTTTTATGTGCATTCGAGGAGCTCCTTTTTTTCGCCTTTATCATATTGTTCCGTGTGCTATACCCGGAAGCGTCGAGACTTATCACCAACAATATCTGTATGCTTTTGGCCATAGGCTTTATCATGCTCGCGAGGCTTTCTTATGCCAGAGCGATAAGACAGTTTGTGATAGCGGTGATCGCGATGACTGCGGCTCTGATCATACCGTGGCTGATGCAGAAGATATACCTCGTGAGATACCGCTACTGGATAGCAGGCATAGCCGGTCTTGCTGTGCTGCTATTTATGATGACGATAGGTACTGTGACTAACGGTTCAAAGATCACCCTTACAATAGCCGGTGTCAGCTTTTTGCCGTCAGAGTTTGTCAAGCTTCTCTTCATTTTTTTCGTGGCAGGTATGCTGACTGACGAGGAGCATATAGATCCGGATACGGGCAGGGTCGAGACTCCTCAGCTTTTGGCAAGTATGATGATAGCCGCAGCTCATGTCGGGATACTTGCGATGTGTAAGGATCTGGGCAGCGCGCTTATATTCTTTGTTGTATATATGTTTATGCTCTATGCGGCTACCAGGATGCCTATAGTACTGATAGGAGGGACTGCGGGGATGGCGGCGGCTTCTGCAGCCGGCTACAGGCTGTTCGCTCATGTGAGAAACAGGGTAAGGGCATGGAGAGATCCCTTTGGCGATATAGAGGGCAGCGGATACCAGATGGCGCAGTCGCTCTTTGCCATAGGCACGGGCTCCTGGTTCGGACTGGGGCTTGCGGCCGGCTCTCCGCAGAGTATACCTGAGGTAACCAAGGACTTCATGTTCGCGGCTGTATCCGAGGAGATGGGGGCGCTTGCTGCACTCTGCCTGATACTCATAAGCCTGTCAAATTTCCTGATGTTTATGAATATATCTATGTCCATCAGGGATATGTATCTGAGGCTTATGGCAGTAGGGCTTGCGGTAAAATACGGCTTTCAGGTGATACTGACGATAGGAGGCGTGATAAAGTTTATACCGCTGACCGGTATCACGCTGCCTCTTGTCAGCTACGGCGGCAGCAGCGTGCTTGTGACAATGATGGGGTTCGCGATCATACAGGGTCTGTATATCGCCGCAGGCAGCGCTGAGGTCAGTGAGTCGTATGAGAATGAATACGGCTATCATGATGAAGACGCATATGATGAAGACGCATATGATGAAGATGCATATGATGAAGAGGATAATGAGGAGGATGTGGACGATCCTCCCTACAGGTGATACAGATGAGGAAGAGAGAGCTGTGGACAATCGTATATATCTTTCTTGCGATCTTTCTCGCGATGACAGGCTACTTCGTCTACAATGTGCAGTTCGGCACCCAGGCAGTGGTAAATGATGATCACAATACGAGAAAGAAGGAGCTTGCCAAGCAGGTGATAAGAGGAACGATATATGCCTCGGACGGTACCATACTTGCTGAAGAAGCCTTAAACGAGGAGCATCAGGAGATCAGGAACTATCCCTACGGTGAGATCTTCGCGCATGTGGTGGGCTTTTCCACGAGAGGAACCGCGGGCATAGAAAACGCTGCAGATATCGATCTGCTCACATCCAACGCGCCTGTGGGAGAGAGGCTTCAAAAGGAAATGGCAGGGGTAAGAAATACCGGAGACCGTATATACACATCACTGCGCCCCGATCTGCAGATGGTATGCTACAGCGCTCTGGGATCGTACAACGGAGCGATAATAGTAATGGAGGCGAAGACCGGCAGGATACTGGCGATGGTCAGCAAGCCGGACTTTGATCCCAATACGGTATCCGAGAACTGGGCCGCGATATCATCCGATGATGACAATTCGCCGCTCGTCAACAGAGCCACCCAGGGACTCTATCCTCCGGGAAGTATCTTTAAGATAGTGACGCTGCATGAGTATATGAGAGAAAACCCGGATACATATAGTGACTACAGCTATACCTGCAGCGGCAGGATCACGGTCGATGACTCCACTATAGAGTGTTATCACGGAAGTGTACACGGTCTTGAGAGTCTGCCTGCTTCCTTCGCGGACAGCTGTAATACTTCATTCACAAATATCGGATTGATGCTGGACATCCCAAAGCTGTCCGATACTGCGGACAGGTTTCTTTTCGGCAGAGTGCTGCCTACGGATCTGACTTACAGCAGATCCAGATTTTCACTCAACTCGGCATCGGATACGGGACAGATCATGCAGACCGCCATAGGTCAGGGCTCTACTCTTGTCACACCGATGCACATTGCACTCATCACACAGGCCATAGCCAACGACGGTATGATGCTTAGGGCGCAGGAGATAGTGAAAAAAACAAATTATCAGGGGACTCTTATAAAGGAATATCAGCCTGAAGAGTACAGAAGGATAATGACAGCGGATGAGGCCGAGCTAATGACCGAATATATGAAAGATGTGTGTAATACGGGCACCGGAAAGAGGTTTAAGGGGCTGTCATATACCGTGGCAGGGAAGACAGGCTCTGCGGAATTTGGTAATATCAAGGGACAGAGCCATTCATGGTTTACGGGCTTCTCAGATCCGGATGATCCGGATATCGTGGTCACGGTGCTCGCCGAAGGCGCAGGCTCCGGTTCCGAATATGCGGTACCTGCGGCTAAACGTATATTTGATGCCTATTACGGGATATATTAAATGAAAAAAAGATCTGATGATAAAAAATGGTATAAGCTGGACAATGCCGCGAAGATAATCCCGTCCTCCGCAAGAGGAGCGGATACGAGAGTGTTCAGGATATGCTGCGAGCTGAAGGAGGCTGTAGAGGCCGGGATACTTCAGACTGCACATGACGAGGTCAAGGATGAGTTCCCCATGCTACGCTGTGTATTAAAGAGGGGGTTTTTCTGGTACTATCTCGAAGAGAGCGATTTCAGTCTGAGAGTAGAGGAGGATCACCTGCCGGCCTGCGCGCCGATCTATTATCCGGGCAGAGTAAATCTGCTGTACAGGGTCACATATTACGGGCGCAGGATAAACCTTGAGATGTTTCATGTGCTTTCTGACGGAACAGGTGGATTTGTATTTCTGAAAAAGCTTGTTACCAGATATCTGGAATTAAAGCACGGCATCAGCGCAGACTGGCACGAAGAGGAAAAGTCGTCCGTGAGCGAAAAGCAGGATGATGCTTTCGAGCAGTATTTCAGCAGGCAGAAGCTGGGAGACCAGCTGAAGCAGCTGGGCAGGATATCCGTGGGCAGGGCACATCAGATAAGGGGTGATTTTGATGAAAACCTGCTGCCTCATCTGCTGGAGGGCGCAGTTTCGGCTAAAAAGATCGTGACTCTCGCAAAGGAAAACGGGACTACAGTCGGGGTATATACCACGTCTCTTTATATACAGTCGGTGATCGACTCGATGAGCCTGAGAGAGAAGATGAGCCCCATAGTAGTATCGGTGCCTGTAAACCTGAGACAGTTTTTCAGGTCGGATACCACAAGGAATTTCTTCGGAGTAATAACCGTCGTCTTTTATCCCAAACAATATAATGGAAGCATTGCTTCGATCATAGAGGTCGTAAAGAAGGAATATGACGAGCAGCTGAGGGAGGATAAGGTCGAACAGCTCATGAATACCTATGCCTCCTTTGAAAACCATATCGCTATTAAGATGGTGCCGATATGGGTGAAGGATATGGTCATTGGCTTTTTTAACACAAAATCCAAGCAGGGTATCACAGGCACGCTCTCAAATCTCGGGAGGATAGATATGCCCGAAAAGGTTGCGGCGTATATTGACAGATTTTCGGCATTTATGGCAGCCCCCTCGCAACAGATATGTATCAGCTCCTTCGGTGACAGGATGGTATTCGGAGAGGTATCGCCGTATGCCTCTCACGATGTGATGATGTATTTCTTCAGGAGACTCGTGAAGCTTGGGGTGGAAGTAGAGCTGTCGACCAATGACTACGATACCCATCCCGACAACACGCGCAGAGAAAAGAGAGTGAGTGAGGGGGCAGGTGTGAGAAAGAAAAAGAAGGAAAAGCAAACAGCAAAGGAAAAAAGGATACGCGACAGGACCGGTAAAGACAAGGAGAATAAGGATGAATTACTGTCCCAAGTGTGAGATAGTCATCAGAGGAGAGAAGGACTGCTGCCCGCTCTGTCAGGGTAAGGTATCGGAGGTGCCTGAAGGCAGGCAGGTATTTGAGACCTCGGTGTTCATGCCGTTTCCGGTCATAGAGAGAAGAGTCAGCTCCGTTACCTTCATAAAGCTCGTCACCTTTTTATTCCTTGCGCTTGAGATAGCCTTCGGGATGCTGAACATACTCTTCAGGAAGAATGCGCCGTGGGTGAGTCTTGTGATGCTTGGCATCTTTGTGGGATGGGTCGACGTGCTCGTGGCTATGTATGTCAGGAGCAATATCATAAAGCTTATTACGATAGAGGCATATGTGGCATGCGCGGTAAATTACTGCGTGGACTATATGACCCGTATGCACGGATGGTCTCTGGCATGGGTGATACCCTTTATACTGATAGGACTCGGTGTCATCACCCTGACTATGGCCTGGATCATGAGATTAAGGATCGGCGAGTTCGTGTCTTACATCGCCTTGGATGCCGCGGTGTCTCTGCTGCAGCTGATCCCTGTATATTATGACATGAATCCGGTCGAGCTGCCGGCTCTCATATGCTGCGCCTGCTATATGATATTTATGGCAGGCATAGTGGTTTTTCGTCTGAAGGATCTGAAGAGTGCTCTCGGCAGAAGATTCAATTTTTAGGAGAAGACTGTAAATTGTTAAAGGACAGGATCAAAAAGCTGAATCTTGAAAGAGGGCTTGTCTTTGCTTCAAAGGTCGGCGATCTCGTGGAAAACTCCATAGGCAACAGGATACAGAATAAATACGAGGCTCCTGAGCTTGATGGAGAGCCTGAGATAAAGCAATGGTACAAGGTGCCTCTCGAAAAAGGAATGTCGGGGGACGGTAGTGAATACCATGTATATATCAGTAAAGGTGAAAGCAGAAGCCTGTGTGTGATCCTATCCGGCGGCGGTGTCGCATGGAATGAGTTTACCGCGGCAAGGCCTGTCACGGGTGGAAAAATGGCAGCCGGACAGCCGAATTTCTACTGGAATAATCTGAGACCCTTTACTCAGATAATGAATATCAATACCGGGATCACAGATATCAAAAATGATACAAATCCTTTTTCCGACTGGAGCTTTCTGGTGGTGACATACGCCACCGGAGATTTTCATGTGGGAGACAATGACTTCCCGTACACATCCGAAGACGGAAAGGAAGCTATACTCCATTTTCACGGACACAGAAACTTTCAGGAAGCAATGAATACTGCAAAGAGCCTCTTTCCGGAGCCCGACAGGATACTGGTGGCGGGAAACTCCGCGGGAGCCTTTGCAGTGCCGGCTCTGGCACCGGAGATAGCGGATGAATGGTATCCCGGCTGCGAGGACATAACTCTGCTGTCAGACAGCGGACTGCTGCTGTATGACTGCTGGCAGAGGACGGCAAGGGATATATGGAAAGCAGACAGGAGGATATGGCAGGCAATACATACCGACAATATCACCGTGGACTGGTATGAGGATCTGTATAAGAAATACGGAGACAGGTTCAGATACCTTTACGCGAGCAGTACAAGGGATTATCTCTTAAGTGCCTACTACAATGATATAGTGAATAAGGAATACAGGACTGATAAGGATGTCCAGTTGGACTTTTTCGAGCAGCTTTCGGATATGGTCGGACAGCTGAGGATCATTACTGACAGCTTCAGATTCTATATCTTTGACTGGACCATGTTTCCCGTCGCAGTCGGAAAAGGCGGTACAGTGCATACCGCCTTAAAAGAGCTGACATTTCTGAATATGAAGCAGGATGGTAAGAGAATGCCGGACTGGCTCATGGATCAGATAAACGGAAACTATTATGACATAGGTCTCGAGCTTCTTTGATTTTAAGACAGCCAGTGTGGATTTTTAATTTTCTGTGATAGAATAGTCAGGAAACAGTTTATATACCGGATGATACAATGCAGAAGGGAATGAGGGGATGAAAGATATTTTCTTTTTGAAAAGAGACAGAGGGATCCTTAGAGGCGGTATCCGTCATAAAATCTTCGCTATGATGCTGGGTACGATCATATTGATAATCACCGCTTACACAGCAGTATCATTTTATCAGACAAACAGGGTGGAGCAGCTCGTAAACAGTAACTATGAGATGCAGAAAAAGGTATATGAAGAGCATGGATTAACAGATGAGTTCGAAGAAATCCAGAGCGTTACGATGGCTTCATTTCGTAAAGAAATGTTCCATTCAAGAAATATACTTTTTATTCTCGTAGTGATGGTCGTAGCAGTGGGGCTGATCTCTGCTTATTCGATATCCGGACGTATCATTGATCCGCTGAATACTATCACGAAGAGAATAGCATCTCTGGGCATCCGTCACAGAGAGTTTCAGATGGAATCTATATATAGGACAGGGGACGAGATCGAGGTGCTTGCAGAAGCTTTTGCAAAGCAATCCATAAGAACCTCGCTTTATATCGATCAGATCCGGAATGTTACTGCAGAAAAAGAGAGGATCGGTGCAGAACTGGAAGTTGCAAGCAAGATCCAGGCAAGTCAGCTTCCGAGAGTATTTCCGCCGTTCCCGGTCAGATCGGAATTCAGTCTGTATGCCAGTATGACTCCTGCAAAGGAGGTCGGAGGTGACTTCTACGATTTCTTCCTGATAGATCATGATCATATCGCTCTTGTGATGGCAGATGTATCCGGAAAAGGTGTTCCCGCGGCACTTTTCATGATGGTTGCCCGTGTTCTTGTAAAATCAGGTATGCAGAACGGGAAAAATACTGCGGAAACACTCGAAAGCGTGAATAACCAGCTATGTGAGGTAAATGATCAGAACTTTTTCGTAACCATGTGGGCAGCGATCCTTGAAATATCGACCGGTAAGGGGATTGCATCAAATGCCGGACACGAACATCCTGTATTGCGCAGAGCCGATGGCAGCTATGAACTGGTCGTATATAAGCATTCCGTGGCGGTTGGCACCATGGAAGGAATTAAGTTCGAACAGCATGAATTTCATTTGAACCCAGGGGACAGTATTTTTGTGTATACGGATGGTGTTGCAGAAGCCACCAATTCTGATAAAGAACTCTTTGGAACAGACCGTGTGCTTGAAGCATTGAACAGGGAGCCTGATGCACAGCCTGAACGGGTGCTGTCTAATGTCATGGATGATATAAATCATTTTGTTGCCGGTGCGGAGCAGTTTGATGATATCACTATGCTTTGTTTACGTTACAACGGTGCTGATGAAACGAGCCAGAGTAAACAGCAACTGTGAATGAACAGTTACTGCTCAGACAGCTCTGCGCACTAGCTGCGCTGAGCGTGAAAAAGATTACAGAAGCCGATACAATGAACAGACAATAAGTCTGGACAGGAGGTTTAAATGAAAAAAAACATGATCAGGATCGGCCTGAGAACAATAGGAGATATCTTTATTCCGCTCCTCCCCGGGATTATCTGCGCCGGACTGTGCGGAGGCGTAGCGTCTCTCATAATGCAGACTGTTCCAAACTTTTCAGAAAATGATCTATGGCGGTTGATCTATCAGATCCTGTCTCTTATCAACTCATCGGTAATGACCTTTATCACCGCATGGGCAGGGTATCGTGCCTCAGAGATTTTTGGAGGGACTCCGATCATGGGCGGGATGCTTGGAATGATCACTTCCATGGAGGGGATAAATGTCATTTCTGAAATTCTTGGACTTTATAACAATGAAGTACCTCTTGATTCTATTCTCCAAAGCGGAAAGGGTGGAGTATTGGCTGTCATAGTGGGCGCAATGCTTATTGCAAATGTGGAAAAAGTGATACGCCATATAGTACCCCGTTCAGTAGATGTGGTTTTTACACCGGTCATCACCATGCTTATATGTGTTATTCCTTATATTATTTTTATAATGCCTTTATTTGGCTATATCTCAGAAGGGATTGTATGGTTATTCAGTGAAGCATGTTTATCGGAGAATATCTTTACAAGAGCGTTGTTAGGATACCTTGCGGCAGCATTTTTCCTTCCGCTTGTAGCTACAGGTATGCATCATGGCCTTGTAGCACTATACAGTGTGCAGCTTCAGGAGCTGGGTTATGTCACTCTTTATCCTGCGCTTGCCATGGCCGGTGCAGGTCAGGTCGGTGCAGCATTTGCCCTGTGGAAAAAAGCAAGGAAAGCGAAAAACAATGATTTTTGCTCTGTGATTGCGGGCGCATTGCCGGCCGGTATGCTGGGTGTCGGAGAACCACTTATTTATGGTGTTACGCTTCCGCTTGGTCTTCCGTTTCTTACAGCCGGACTTGGAGCGGGTTTCGGAGGTGCTTTTATCATGCTGACGCAAGTGGCATCTACCGGCTGGGGGCCTTCCGGACTGCTCGGAGCTTTTATGATGACCGCGGGACCCGGAGGACGTATACAAAGTGTGATCTGCTATCTGGTAGGGCTTATCATCAGTTGTTCCGGCGGATATATCATTACAGACGTGTTTTATCAAAAAAGGGGACTCATGATAGATACAGCATTGTCTGACGAGCAGGCGACATTCTGGAGGGCGAATACCTTTGCAAGGCTTAGCAGAAAAAAGCCGCGTCATGTACGTGCAGGAGAAGACCTGATGAATACAGGAGGGCATGGTAAGACGGATCTGCTGATTAAAGCTGCGGCAGACGGTGAGACGATACCTATGAACCGGATACCTGACATAATGTTTTCATCGGGTGTTATTGGGAAATGCATAGGCATCATGCCGGATGACGGTCATATTTTTGCTCCATGTGACGGTGTAATATCTGAAATTGCAGATACAAAGCATGCAATGACGTTTCGTATTGACGAAAATATGGAGATCATTCTTTTGGTGGGAATAGATACATTCACTCTTAATGGTGAAGGACTGTGTCCCCTTGTAAATGAAGGAGAAAGTGTAGCCGCAGGACAGCCGGTTATGGAGGTTGATCTTGAAAAGATCACCGGCTCCGGACTATCACCGATAGTCATCACTGCTTTAAGCACAACATCCTGACATATGATATCAAGGGTTGACATCATGGTTAGTGAGTGCTAACATACAGATGGATTAGATATCGCTAACCCTAATACGTATATGCAGGAGGTGTCATGATGCCGTTAGCAGTACTTGGAGCAGGAGAGAAAGCAATAGTAAAACGTGTGGGAGGAGACCGGGAAACCAGGTATCATCTGGCGGATCTTGGATTTTGTACTGATACGTTACTTTCGGTCATCCAGTCGCAGGATGGCAATATGATAGTGAATATTAAGGGAACAAAGTTAGCCATTACTAAAGAGATGGCCTCCAAGATAATGGTGGGCGGAGTTGCACAGATTAAATAACAGGGAGGAAAGGATTAATGAAGACATTGCGTGACGTTCCGGTCGGATCTACGGTGAAGGTAAAGAAGCTTCACGGAGAAGGACCGGTGAAGCGCCGTATCATGGACATGGGTATCACAAAGGGAGTCGAGATATTCGTACGAAAGGTTGCTCCGCTCGGAGATCCGATGGAGCTGAATATACGCGACTATGAGTTGTCTGTGCGCAGAGGTGACGCAGAGATGATAGAAGTAGAGCAGTGATTGGAGGAGAAAGACAGATGGCTATCAAGATCGCATTAGCGGGAAATCCGAACAGCGGAAAGACAACACTTTTTAATGCGCTGACAGGAGCAAATCAGTATGTGGGTAACTGGCCCGGTGTTACCGTGGAGAAGAAGGAGGGCAGGCTAAAGTCGGATCACGAGGTGATAATACAGGACTTACCCGGTATTTATTCGCTGTCGCCATATACGCTGGAGGAAGTGGTATCGAGAAATTATCTCATAAATGAGAAGCCCGATGCCATTTTGGACATTGTAGACGGCACCAATATCGAGCGAAATCTATATCTGACGACACAGCTTAAGGAGCTCGGCATACCTGTAGTAGTGGCTGTAAACATGATGGATCTCGTACGCAAAAACGGAGACCGCATCGATACCGCAAAGCTAAAAGAGGCGCTCGGATGCGAGGTCGTGGAGATCTCCGCGATGAAGGGCGAGGGCATTGATACTGCCGCGCAGAAGGCAGTAAAGGCAGCCCGCAGTGGGACGGCAGCTGCCCAGGACAAGGTGTTCTCTGCAGAAGTAGAGAACGTTCTTTCCAAAATAGAAAACGAGATCAGGGGACAGGCTGACGATGGTCTGCTCAGATGGTACGCCATAAAGGTCTTTGAGCGTGATGAGAAGGCAGTCGGGAGGCTCTCTCTCAAGGACAGGGCCAATGAGATAGAGCAGATCATAGCTGATTGCGAGAAGTCTATGGATGATGACTCTGAAAGCATCATCACAAACGAGAGATACGATCACATCTCGATGATCACAAAGGAGGCAGTTTCAAAGGGCAAGGCAAAGGGCGAGCTTACTGCCTCCGACAAAATAGACAGGATAGTCACCAGCCGCATACTCGGTCTGCCGATCTTTGCGGTGGTAATGTTCCTGATTTACGCTATAGCCATGGGCGGCTGGAGCGTATCAATAGGTACCGCGGCAACGGACTTTACGAACGATGTAATATTCGGAGAGTGGGTGCCGGGTCTTTTTGACAGCATACTCGGAGCATTGGGAGTAGCGGAGGGAACCTGGCTCTACGGTCTGATACAGGACGGTATAGTAGCCGGTGTCGGCGCAGTAATAGGCTTCGTGCCTCAGATGCTCGTACTCTTCCTGCTGCTTTCGATCCTTGAGGATATAGGATATATGGCTCGTGTAGCTTTCGTCATGGATCGTATCTTCAGGCAGTTCGGACTCTCCGGCAAGTCCTTCATACCCTGTCTTGTGGCTACAGGCTGCGGAGTACCCGGAGTCATGGCTTCACGTACCATTGAAAACGACAGAGACAGGAAGCTTACGG
>CAJOME010000021.1 GCA_905235585.1 uncultured Lachnospiraceae bacterium
TGAGAAGTTCCTGCGTATCCATATTGGTACATCAGGGCATGGATGTTAAAAGTATTCAGAAGTGGGTGGGCCATAAAGATATCGATACGACCTTGAGGATTTACGCCAAGGTTAAGGACAAAGAAGCTAAGAGAGAAATC
Organism: uncultured Lachnospiraceae bacterium; assembly: GCA_905235585.1. GTDB lineage: Bacteria > Bacillota > Clostridia > Lachnospirales > Lachnospiraceae > NK4A144. The sequence continues at coordinate 141 of CAJOME010000021.1, forward strand.
TCAGACAAAATGAACGGTATCATTCCGCTGAAGGATTATACCGACCAGTAACTCGACAATTAAATAAGGTTTATAGAGAGCATTTCATGGATTGTTTTGGAAATAAACGGAAATGGGTAGAAAAAAGGTAGAACTGGGCATAAAAAATCGGGGCGACAGGATTCGAACCTGCGACCTCGGCGTCCCGAACGCCGCGCTCTACCAAGCTGAGCCACGCCCCGATGAAAAATAATTGAGTTGGAAAATCAGTTTCAAGCGCAACGTCCCGAACGTAGCGCTCTACCAAACTGAGCCACACCTCGATACATTATTTAACTGTAAAACGAAACCATTTCTAAAAAACGAAAGCACCAACCCCGCGGCTCATGTCCACAGAACCAGTGCCCTCGTGCGCCTCCAGGGACTCGAACCCTGGACACCCTGATTAAGAGTCAGGTGCTCTACCAACTGAGCTAGAAGCGCAAAATCAGCCGCCGTAAAATCGACGCAAATGAGATTTTACTATAATATTCGACTATATGCAAGGTTTTTTTGAAAAACATGGCAGCAAAACATGGCAAAACATGGCATTAATTGTGGTATACTATTCAGAACAGCGCGAAGCACTTGCTGCTGAGGGCGTACCAAAGAGTGAATTAAGTACATTTATAGTTGGATGAGGTGATATCGGACAATGAAGATCAACCGGAATTTCAAAGATAATAAATGGCTTCCCTATGCCATAGCGGGCTGCACGGTAGTACTGTTTTACCTGCTGGTGAGTCATATTAATTATTTTTTCTTCGGAGTGGGCAGATTCATAGGGTTTATATCCCCGGTGATAATAGGTCTGATCATAGCCTACGTCATGGATCCGCTGGTAAAGATATTTGAGAACAGTATGATGAGAAAGACCGGTATAGAGCCGGAGTTTCTGGTGAAGATGTACAGGCAGAGTGCGTATCCCGAGACTGCGGACGAAAATGCCATAGATCAGTCAAAAGCCAGAAAAGTCCGTCTGTACAGGGTGATCTCCGTATGGATCACGGTCATGGTTGTCGTGCTCGTCATAGTTATACTGCTGATAGCACTGATCCCCCAGCTGGCAAAATCAATAGGCATCTTTATCAGTAATTTTGACGTATATGCCGACAGTCTGCAGAGTGTGTTGGATTCCTTCAGCAGAAATGCTGCCAAAAGCTCTATAGATATCACGTCATTCACAAATATCCTGGAAAACAGCATAGATAAGCTGGCAGACTATGTGGAGCATAACATGGGGAATATATTGAACAAATCCGTTGATGTGGGAAAGACTATAGTAAATATCGTCATCTCCTTCATTCTTGCGATATATATGCTGTGTGATAAAAGGAGACTTCAGGCAGGCTGGCGAAGACTCATGCAGGCACTGCTCAGCGAGAAGACCTTTAGAGAGGGGACGGCATTGTGGACCAGATGCAATGACATACTCATCAGATATATAGCGGGAGATATTCTGGACGGTCTGATAGTCGGTCTGATCAATTTCCTGTTTATGTCTGTAATGGGCATGGACTATGCGGTTCTTGTGTCCGTGATAGTAAGTATCACAAACCTGGCACCTACATTCGGTCCTGTGATCGGAGCGGTGGTAGGCGGTTTAGTGCTGGTATTTGTCAATCCCTGGTGGGCACTTTGGTTTCTTATATTTACGATCATAATCCAGACGGTAGACGGATATATACTTAAGCCGAAACTCTTTGGCAGCTCGCTGGGCATCTCGTCTCTTTGGATACTGATATCCATCATAGTACTCGGGCGGATGTTCGGAGTGGTAGGCATCCTGCTTGCGATACCGGCAGCGGCTATTTTTGATATATTTTATAAAGAGGCAGTACTCAGAAGACTGGAGGCATTTAAGACCGAAAAGAACCGTCTGAAGGAGGAGGAGCAGGCAAAAAAAACCGCCGAAGAGGCAGCGTTCAAAGCAGCGAAAGAAGCCATAAAAGCAGTAGCACAAAAGGACGGGTCGCAGACCGAAGCGGATAATGCCCTCATGGAGAGGCTGGCCTCCGATGCCGACACTATAAAAAATGATATTTGAAACACACGCTCATTATGACGATGACAGATTTATATTTGACAGGGAGCAGCTGTTAGGTAAAGAGCTGACAGCTGCAGGTATAGGGAAGATCATGAATGTTGCGGCCGATATTGATTCGGTAGACAGCACGAATGATCTTTCTTTGCGCTATGAAAATATATACGCCGCGTTGGGTATACATCCGTCAGAGCTATCAAATCTGACAGAGGACGACATAGGGCACATCAGGATGCTTTCAAAGCAGAATAAAAAGGTCAGAGCCATAGGCGAGATCGGCTTTGATTTTCACGATGAGGACTATGACAGACAGGAACAGGAGAAATGGTTTGTAAGGCAGATCCTGCTGGCAAAAGAGCTCACGCTGCCCATCGTGGTTCATTCAAGAGGAGCGGCAGCCGACACTATGAGGGTGATAGGGGAGTACTATACCGGAAAAGAAGAAAGGATCAACGGCGTGATCCATTGTTTTTCCTACTCGGCGGAGGATGCGGAAAGGTATATTACACTCGGATTTATGATAGGAGTAGGAGGTGTGGTCACATTTAAGAACGGCAGGAAACTCAAAGAAGTCGTAAAACGCATCCCCATGACCTCTGTAGTACTGGAGACCGATTCCCCCTATCTTTCACCCGAGCCTTACAGAGGAGAAAGAAATACATCCTTAAATCTGCGGTATGTGGTAAAAAGCATAGCAGAGATAAAAGGCCTGTCCGAGGACGAGGTAGAGAGCGTGACATATGAGAATGCGATGAGGCTGTATCATCTGTCATGAGTGTAGCGGAAAATACAAAAAGAATAATGACCGAGCACGGATTTACGGCAAGCAAGCGCTTTGGACAGAATTTCCTGAAGGAAAAAGCCGTGCTTGAGGATATAGTCCGTGCATCGTGCGTTAATAAGGACGATATAGCAGTTGAGATAGGTCCCGGTCTCGGTTCGCTTACCGAATATCTGGCAGTGGCAGCCGCACAGGTATATGCCGTTGAGGTGGATAAAAAGCTGATCCCCGTTTTGGAAGATACGCTGTCTTCATATGATAATGTGAAGATATTAAACGCGGATATAATGAAGACGGATCTTAAAGAGGTCACGGGCGACAGGGCTTTCAGGGTAATAGCGAACCTGCCCTATTATATCACTACCCCTATCATCATGTCGGTACTGGAGTCTGAGTCGGCATGTAAGTCGATGACCGTAATGGTACAAAAAGAGGTAGGTGACAGGATGACGGCAGCTCCGGGAAGCAAGGATTACGGAGCGCTTACGCTGGCGGTCGCGTACCGCGCAAGGGCATCGGTGGTCAGAAGGGTTCCGGCAGGTTGCTTTTATCCGGCACCCAACGTGGACTCGGTGGTAGTCCATATGGATATATATGAAGAAAAGCCTGAGAGGGCTGAAGATGAACGGGTTCTGTTTACCGTCATAAGAGGTGCCTTTCATCAGAGACGCAAGACTCTGGTAAATGCACTGTCCGGATATCCCGGGTTAGACCGTTCCAAGGAAGAGATACTTAATGCAGTAGAGGCCATAGGAGAAAAGTCCACAGTGAGGGGAGAGGAGCTGTCCTTGTCACAGTTCATCAGGCTATCGGATATATTTACACACTAAATGTAGTAATAAAAATAAAAGTGTGGTACAATATATCGGTTATTGTGGGTTGTTATGTTTTCCGGAGGCATGGGCTTTGGATAAGTACGAGAAAAAGGTACGGGTAAACCAGATAGTTTCCTGCATCAGAAAAGGCGAATATAAAGAAGCGCAGGACGTGGCCGACACCATAGACTGGAGACAGGAGAAAAGCATCAGGACACTTCGCATGGTAAGCGAGGTGTATAAGATAAACCGCCGTTACGAAGATGCTCTGACCGTACTCAGTCTGGCATATGAGAAGAACCCCGAAGATCCTATAAAGAAAAAGATAGTATATGATCTGTGCGAGCTCGCTATCAAGATGAATCAGTTCGGATATGCGGTGCGTTTCATGAAGGAGTTTTCCAGGCTTGCGCCCAGAGATCCCGGCAGATACATCCTGCAGTACAGGCTCCTTAAGGCTACAGATGCTGATTACAACGAGCAGATAGAGCTGCTGGAAGAGTTTAAGACCAATCACTACGGAGACATGGATGCCAAATGGGCATATGAGCTGGCAAATCTTTATCACCAGACGGGACAGAGTGAAAAGTGTGTCGCCTGCTGTGATGATATAGTGGTATGGCACGTCACGGGACCCATGGTCGTAAAGGCTCTCAAGCTCAAAAGAGAACATAAAGAGCTGACATACGAGGAAGAGCAGAAGATAAGATCCGCCGAGGAGGGTGAAGAAAGGGAAGAGGTGATCTATCAGAAGAGACACCGCACGGATACCGCACCCGTATATATGGATACCACCCCTGTAGTCGGTGATGGATACAGCACAACAGATGCCGAGGACAGATTTAATCCCAGACCGGAAGATAACCCTCGACCCGCAGAGAGACCTCAGGCACATCCTTTACAGCAGATGCCCGTTATGCCCGTGAATGAGCCCGCCGGACTGAACATTGAGGTGAAGAAGGTAGATCCTTCTTCCGAACCCACCATACGCATGGCTTCAAGGAAAAAGGAGCCGTCCATCCTTTCAAGAGAGACCACAGTGATCCCCGACGTAAACAAGGTCATGGCCGAACCTGCAAAACCGGAAGAGCCGGTTCAGCAGGAGAAAGTCCCCGACGCAGTAGAGATGCCGGCAGAGGTGCAACGGGAAGAGCCCGTACAGCAGGAGACTGTTGAGGTATCGATGCCGGTCGGTGTCACGCCCGGACAGGAGATTTCCATAAACGTTGATAAGTTCAGTACCATGAATCTTCAGGCTGAGCTCAGGGAAAACATGGAGAGACTTCAGGAGGAAACGGGAGAGCCTCTCAGAGAAAAAGAAGAAAAGCTTCCCGAAAGAGCCGCCGAGCCGGATAAGGAGCTGACCGAGCTGAAGGCACCGGAGCCGGAGATCCAAAAGCCTGCCGAGCCTGCGCTGAAGCCGTATGTGCAGTCGGAAGTAAAGACACCGGTATCCGGAACCATGAGCGACGAAGAGGTGGCATCAAAGATATCCAAGGTACCGGATCAGTTCAAAAATATCATATCGCAGGAATACGACGGGCAGATGCAGCTTAACGTGCCGGAAAAAGCAGCAGTGGACGATAAGCAGATCACCGGTCAGATGGATATAGAGAGTGTACTTGCGGAATGGGACAAGCTTCAGGAAGAGGCAAAGGAAAGACGTATAAAAGCAGCAAAGAAGAAGTCCCTGGAGCAGACCAACGATATAGTCAAGGATCTCGTAGCGGTGCTGCCCGGATATTCGCTGCCAAAGATAGATGAGTCCGTAGAAAATACAGCACCCGCGAAGGAAGAGGAAAAGACCGCTCCGGATCTGTCAAAGTTTGTGGAGGAAACAGAAGCTTCACAGGCGGAACAGAGGGAGCCGGAAAAGGAAAAAGTGATAAAGCCTGCCGAAGCATCGCCCGGATTGGAGACGGGGACTTTATTTACCGCACCGCTTGTCATTCCCGATGATGAGGATCTTTCCGCCGAAGCACCCGATATCACACCCGAAGGTACCGAAGAGAAGACAGAGATCCCGGAGAAAGAAAAGAAGCCTCACCGGAAAGAAGAAAGAAAACACGATAATCCGGAAGAAAAACCACAGCCGAAGAAACCGTATTTTGTGACCGATCAGACAGTACAGCTGCCGTCTGTATTTGATACCTTCCTGCACATAAAGGGACTCGGGCCGCAGCTAAAGGATGCCGAAGACAAGTTTTCCATGGAGTCTTCACACGGCAATATTCTGATCATAGGCAGTGAGCAGACCGCAAGGATAGAGCTGATACAGGCCATAGCAAGAGATATGAGCGAGAAGCATCCCGATTCCACCATAAGGACGGCAACGATCGATGCGGATGTATTTAACGGTAAGAACGTGGCAAAGTCCTTAAGAGCTCTGTCGGGAAATATCCTTGTGATAGAGAGAGCGGGGCATCTTTCGGATGATGCGATGAACTCTCTGCTGGAGGTGCTGTCTTCTAATGAAGAAAAGCTGTTTGTCATGCTTGAAGACTCCAAGGGAGGAGCCAAGAACCTGACAGAGTACAGCGGATTTTCGGATGTATTTGATATACTCGTGGATATACCGACACTCAGCAATGATTATCTGGTGAGCCATGCAAAGGAATACGCGGATGATAAGGGCTATATACTGGATGATATGGCAGTACTCGCCCTGTATCAGCGCATAGACGAGAGGCAGACCGCAGATCATGTGGTTTCCTCTGATGAGGTGGAGCGTATCATAGATGCCGCTATAAGAAAGGCAAATAAAAAGAACATGAAATATTTAGGAGACGTTCTGTTCGGAAAGCGGTATAATGATGATGATATGGTTATCCTTAGAGAAAAGGATTTCGCAAAATAAGATCTGACAAGGGAGATCGGATATATGGAAGAGACCCGGAAAAAGACCGTGACTGCAAAGAAGCCGACAGGTGCAAAAAAGACAGCAGCGGGAAAGAAGGCTCCGACTGCTAAAAAGTCTGCTTCTACAAAAAAACAGAAGGTGTTCTTCAGTAAAGACGACGCATATTATTTCGGGCAGTCTGTTCATTATGATGTTTATAAGAAGCTCGGAGCCCATCCGTCTACTGAGGACGGTCAGGACGGCTACTTCTTTGCCGTGTGGGCACCCCATGCCAAAAGCGTATCCGTGATTGGCGAGTTTAACGGCTGGGATACCGAAGCGGATCACATGGAAATGGAAAACGAGGTCGGAGTATGGACCAGGTTCATTCCCGGGGTCAAGGAATATCAGATGTACAAGTTCTTCATCATATCGCCTGCCGGAGAAGCCCTGTACAAATCCGACCCTTATGCGAACTATGCGGAGGAGAGACCCGGTACGGCATCAAAGACCTTTGATCTGGATCATTTCACATGGAAAGACGACAGGTGGATGACATCCAGAGCGAAAAAGGATATAAAGAAGGAGCCTGTGGCCATATACGAATGTCATATCGGTTCCTGGATGAAGCATCCCACAGAGGAAAATGACGGGTTTTATTCCTATCGCGACTTTGCCGACAGGATATGTGAGTATCTGAAGGAAATGCCGTATACCCACGTAGAGCTGATGGGCATAGCCGAGCATCCGTTTGACGGTTCATGGGGGTATCAGGTGACGGGATACTATGCTCCCACATCCAGATACGGCGACCCGGATGATTTCAGATACCTTGTCAATAAGCTCCACGAGCAGGGCAAAGGTGTCATACTTGACTGGGTACCGGCACATTTTCCGAGAGACGCACACGGTCTTGCAAGCTTCGACGGAGCGGCCTGCTATGAATACGCAGACCCCAAGAAAGGAGAGCATCCTGACTGGGGAACAAAGATTTTTGATTACGGTAAGGGCGAGGTCAAGAATTTTCTTATAGATAATGCCATATTCTGGATGCAGGAGTATCACATAGACGGTCTTAGGGTAGATGCCGTAGCTTCCATGCTCTATCTGGATTACGGAAAGAAAGACGGACAGTGGGTAGCCAATAAATACGGCGGAAATAAGAATCTCGAAGCCATTGAGTTCTTCAAGCATCTTAATTCCTGCGTTCTCGGCAAGTTCCCCGGAGCGATGATGATAGCCGAGGAGTCTACTGCATGGCCTAAAGTGACCGGGGCTGTAGAGGATGACGGTCTGGGATTCTCCTTTAAGTGGAATATGGGATGGATGCACGATTTTTGCGATTATATGAAGCTTGACCCGTATTTCCGTAAGGACAATCATTACAAGATGACCTTTGCCATGAGCTATAATGCGGCTGAGGACTATATACTGGTGCTTTCTCACGATGAGGTCGTCCATCTGAAATGCTCCATGCTCTGCAAGATGCCGGGCTATACGGTAGATAAATTCGCAAATCTTCGTGCGGGCTATGCTTTTATGATGGGTCACGCAGGCAAGAAGCTGCTGTTCATGGGACAGGAGTTCGGACAGGAGAGAGAGTGGAGCGAGACAAGAGAGCTTGACTGGTTTTCTTTGGAAGATCCGCTGCATAAAGGATTGCAGCTTTGGTTTGGAGATCTGCTCCGCCTTTACAGCAAATATCCCAGTATGTATGAGCTGGATAGTGGATTTGACGGATTCAGATGGATCAATGCCGATGATACCGAAAAGAGCATTTATTCATTTTACCGGAAGGATCATACCGGAAAGAATAACATTTTGTTCGTGGTCAACTTCACTCCCATGGAGAGATGGGATTACAGAGTAGGAGTCCCGTCAGAGGGAAAATACACCCTGCTTCTGAATTCGGATGATACAAAGTACGGCGGCAATGGCTCGGAGATAGCGAAGACCCTGAAGGCTGAGGCTGTTCCCTGGGACGGACAGCAGTACTCCATAGGATTTAAGCTTCCTCCTTTCGGAGTAGCGGTATTTAAGTTTTAACAGTTCCTTTTCACATGACTTCTTGTGGCTTTGCCGCAGGAAGTCATTTTGTAACAGATCACAGTCAAGGGACATTGGGCTGTGAATAGTAGCGATATGCTGAGAACATACCATATCTTGTGGTTAAGAAAAGGGTATTCTTTGCCGATATTAAAGATATAGTATAACTGTGTACTATAAACAAACGGATTTGTGGTAATGATATCAACAAGGAGGTAAGTGAAGCATGGCAGTAGATGGGATCGGAGTAGGCAGCAGCGTAAATACTTCTGACTACTATACAAACAAGGCAAAGACAGCAACAGAGACGACAGCATCTGAGAGCAAGTCGGCAAGTACAGCCGCAGAGACCGGTGTAGTGTATGAAAAGTCTGATGATAGCGACAGCTTAAGCGCGGTTTCAGCAAAGAAGACATCTGCGGTCGATCATGAGGCTATCATAGCAAAGATGAAATTTGACGCGGAGCAGCAGACCGCAAACCTCAGATCGATAGTCGAGAAGCTCATGCTTGGACAGAGCAAGGCCGACAGCATAGCCAATAACGGCATACTCGGTGAGAATTCTCTTACAAATGACGAAGACATGTGGAAATTCCTCGCAAACGGGGATTTCACGGTCGATGCAGCTACCAAGGCGCAGGCTCAGGAAGACATAAGCGATGACGGCTACTGGGGTGTGGAAAAAACATCTGACAGGATACTTGATTTTGCTAAGGCTCTCGCAGGTAATGATCCTTCCAAGGCACAGCAGCTGCTGGATGCATTCAAGGAAGGCTATAAGCAGGCAGAGGATATGTGGGGCAAGGAGCTTCCCGAGATATCAAAGAGGACATACGAAGCTGTGGAAAAGAAATTTAACGACTGGATGGGCGTAGACTCAGCAGAAGCCTGAAAATGATGTATCACAAACCCCCGTGCGGATCGCACGGGGGTTTTTCATTGCTCAAACAAATGTCCGGATATTGTATACAAAGCACTGATATGGTATAATTTATGACGCTTGTACGTTTTTTCATACAAAGGAGATGCACCGGTGAATAACAGAGAGCCATCCATTGAATTAAAAGCATACGCAAAGATCAATCTGGGACTTGATATCACGGGAAGAAGAGAGGATGGATATCACGATCTGAAGACCATCATGCAGCAGATAGACCTGTATGATGTGATCCGGTTATATGCGGAGGCGGAGATCACCGGCAGTCAGGAGCCGGGTCAGATACTGATCTCCTGTGAAAATTCCCTGATCCCCACAGATGAAAGCAATCTGGCATACAAGGCTGGCAGGCTGCTTTTTGATGAGTTTCAGATTACGGATTCGATGCTTATAGAAATCGAAAAAAACATACCCATGGCCGCCGGCCTGGCAGGAGGTTCTACCGATGCGGCAGCTGTGATGAGGGGTGTCAACGATTACTTCGGACTGGGTCTGTCGGACGATGAGCTCATGCAAAGAGGTGTAAAGCTCGGAGCGGATGTCCCGTTTTGTATCATGGGAGGTACGGCCTATGCGGAGGGAGTCGGGGATCAGCTGGTACCGCTGGGTGTAATGGATGATTTTGTGGTATTGCTTGCGGTGCCGGATACCAGAGTATCGACGAAATGGGCATATACGGCATATGACAGGATGCTTCTGGCAGGGGAAATAGTGCATCCGAATACCGACCAGCTGCGGGCAGCCATTGAAATGGAGGACTTCGGATGTGTTCCGGACTTTCTGGGTAACGTGCTTGAGTTTGTGACCATACCCGAATACCAGATAGTGGCACGGGTTAAAAATGAGATGATGAAATGCGGTGCTGCGGGAGCATTGATGAGCGGATCGGGTCCGAGTGTTTACGGACTGTTCATAGATGAAGAAAAGGCAGCTGTCGCATTTGACTGGCTGGTCAGCCAGGAGCTGGTACCGGAGGAAAGGATATTCCTCACAGGCTTTCACAATTAAGGTACAGGAGAGATTATGGGCTTTTATGAAAATGAAGAGGATGCATTCCTTCCGCTCAGAGATGTCGTATTCAAACAGCTGAGAGAAGAGATCCTGTATGGCAAGCTGAAGCCGGGGGAAAGGCTGATGGAGGTCGCGCTTTCCGAAAGGCTCGGTGTCAGCCGCACACCTATACGCGAGGGCATCAGACTCCTGGAAAAGGAAGGGCTTGTGGTCATGCTTCCGAGGCGCGGAGCCCATGTCGCGAGCATTACGGAAAAGCAGCTCGCAGATGTGCTTGAGGCAAGGCGTACACTTGAGACCTTTACGATGAATGCATGCTGCGCCAGGATCACAAGATCCCGGTTTGAAGAATTAAAGCAGGCAAATGTCAGATTTGCGGAGGCAGTGGACAGCAGAGACTTAAGAGCCATGGCCGACACGGATACGGATTTTCACAATATCATAATAGATACCGCCGGAAACGAAAAAGTCAAGGAAATGCTGGTCAGCCTAAAGGAGCAGATATTCAGGTACAAATATGAATTTATGAAGGAGATGTCTGATCCCACAAGACTCGTCAGGGAGCATGATCAGATAATAAAGGCGATAGGGGAGTGCCGGTCCGACAGAGCGGTCGAGCTCATAAAGATGCATATAGACTCCCAGGCTATAGCTATTTACAGAAATATAAAATAAACATCGGAGGATGCGTTGCCTATGAACAAGCTGTGTGAACTCAGGATGTATACGAGATCCTCGGACGGGGAATATCTTTCCTGTGATACGGAGGCCCGATATTACTTTAAGCACGGCAGGCACTATCTTCTTTTTGAGCTGGATAATGATAAGTGTCACATAGAATATGATGACAAAGAGCTGCTGTATAAGAGGCAGGGAGAGCTGACCTATGAGATGAGGCTCAGGAGCGGCAACAGCTCGGAAATGGCACTGAAGACGGCCTACGGAGTGATGCATACGGACTATATGGTTTATTTTTACGAGGCAGCTATCGCGGAGGATACTGCCGAAATAAACACAGATTACAGGTCTGCGGGCGAGAACTATCACATGCGGATAGAGGTAAGATCCAAAGCGGATTGACCCGAAGAAGCATATAAAAGAGAGGAACAGGAGAACAGAGACATGAGTACGGGATGGATAGTTACCATAGTAATACTGGTGATACTGATAGGGATTGCTGTAGCACTTTATTTCCTTGGAAAAAGAGCACAGAAAAAGCAGAACGAGCAGCAGGAGCAGATAGATGCGGCTGCGCAGGTCGTACAGATGCTCATCATAGACAAAAAGAAGATGAGGCTGAATCAGGCAGGGCTTCCCGATGCAGTATTACAGCAGACACCGAAGCTCATGAGACGATCCAAGGTGCCCGTGGTAAAGGCAAAGGTGGGACCGCAGGTGATGAGCTTTATCGCGGATGCGGCGGTCTTTGACGAGATACCCGTGAAGAAGGAAGTAAAGGCCACGGTGAGCGGCATTTATATATCGAAGGTAAGAGGTGTCAGAGGCTCTATCACCAAGGGAGCAGAGCCTGTGAAGAAGAGCCGCATCCAGCAGTTTAAGGAGACGCTGCAGAAGAAAGCGGGGGCGGCACCCAAGCAGTGAATCATAACGAGCCGCCCCGGGCAGTTTGCGGCTTGCCGCAAACTGTCACCACGCGAAGAGCAAAATGGGCGGCACCCAAGCAGTGAATCATGACTTTCTGCGACTGCGTCTCAGAAAGTCCGCAGTCAAGCCATTTAAATGCGACTTCGTCGCGGGCTTGCCTGCTGCATACCAATACTATGGCACGAAACCCGCATAAATGCGTGTTTCTGATTGCGAGCCGCAAAACATATACATATAAGGAGAATGGATCATGAGCGATAAGAAGATGGTGGAGTCCATCACATCAATGGATGAGGACTTCGCACAATGGTATACCGATATAGTAAAAAGGGCGGAGCTGATGGACTATTCCAGCGTGAAGGGATGCATGATTTTCCTGCCTGCGGGATACGCGCTGTGGGAAAATATACAGAGCCTGCTTGATAAGAGATTTAAGGCCACAGGTGTTGAGAATGTGTATATGCCGCTCTTCATACCCGAGAGCCTGCTCCAGAAGGAAAAGGATCATGTGGAGGGTTTTGCTCCTGAGGTGGCATGGGTTACCGAGGGAGGACAGGAAAAGCTCGAGGAGCGCCTGTGCGTGAGACCTACATCAGAGACACTTTTCTGTGATCTGTACAGCAATATCGTGCATTCCTACAGAGACCTGCCCAAGGTATTCAATCAGTGGTGTTCGGTCGTGCGCTGGGAGAAAACGACCAGACCCTTTCTCAGATCAAGAGAGTTTCTCTGGCAAGAGGGTCATACCGTGCATGAGACCGCGGAAGAAGCGGAAGAACGTACGGTACAGATGCTTAACGTATACGCAGATTTCCTCAGGGAAGACCTTGCGATACCTACGATAAAAGGTCAGAAGACGGAAAAGGAGAGGTTCGCGGGAGCTGTAGCGACATACACGATAGAAGCCATGATGCACGACGGCAAAGCTCTTCAGAGCGGCACATCTCACAACTTTGGAGACGGATTTGCAAAGGCTTACGGTATAGAGTTTACGGGACGCGACAACAAGCTTCACAATCCTCATCAGACCTCATGGGGTCTGTCTACCCGTCTGATCGGAGCACTCATCATGGTACACGGGGATAATGAAGGTCTGGTGCTGCCGCCTCATATCGCACCTACTCAGGTGGTGATAGTACCTATCCAGCAGAAGAAGGAAGGAGTGCTGGATGCCTGCAGGGGACTTGCGGACAGGCTGTCAGATCTCAGGGTAAAGGTGGATGATACCGACAGATCACCCGGATTCAAGTTTGCAGAGCAGGAGATGAGAGGCTTCCCGCTCCGTATAGAGATCGGACCCAGAGATATCGAAAACGGTGAGTGCGTGGTAGTAAGACGTGATACGCACGAGAAGACAACGATAAAGCTCGATCAGGCAGAGAGCTATGTAAAGGAGCTTCTGGGCAGGATACAGCAGGATATGTACGACCGGGCAAAGAAGCATCTCGACAGCTCTATCTATGATGCAAAGAGCTATGATGAATTCAAGACACTCATAGATGAAAAACCCGGCTTTGTACGCGCGATGTGGTGCGGAGAGCAGGATTGCGAGGATCAGATCAAAGCCGATACCACGGCCACCTCACGCTGCATGCCGTTTGAGAACAATGAGCCCATATCCGACAAGTGTGTCTGCTGCGGCAAACCTGCAAAGCACCTCGTGATATGGGGTAAGGCGTATTAAAGGTATTGGCAGGATTGCAGCTGACCGAGTACCCACCTGTCTGCTGTTTTGTACGTGAATCATTTTCTCACGTAGCCAGCAGCAAAGTGCTGGCTACTGAACAGTAACTTTTGTACTAAACAAAAACATTCTTTGAGCCGATAATATCTACATGAGAATAGATTTTGATCAGCTGCAGAAAACAAATATCGAAGAGCCGAAAGCCTATGCAGCAGGTGTACAGAGCGGCTCACTCAAAAGCTCTGCCGCTTCCGGCAGAGCATCGCTTAACGGAGTCATGAGTCCGGCGGACGGTATCCTGTTCGGACATTCGCAGGACAATATCCTGTCCAAAAGCAGATCCGGTAAAAAGTCAATAATGGAACAGGCAGGACAGGCTGATGCTGTAGGCGTGGAGACAGCTATGGATCAGATGCTTGTCGTCGCACAGACCATGTCACCGCAGGATGCGAAAAAAATGGCGGATGAGGGCTATGATCTCAGTGAGATGGATCCGCAGGATGCCGTCAATTCACTTGACAGGATGAAGATACGTCTGGCCGAGGCGGGCGTGAATGTCGCCGGATATACCGATACGGTATCAGCTGACAAGGTCGCCGCAGTGACGGGACAGAGCGTGGATTCCGCAAGACTGGCGGCAGACAGCCGTATTACTGCAGGTAATGACAGATCCGGACAGATACCGGAGTACGGAGAGGAAGCGTTCTTCCCGGAGGGCGTGTCAAGTGAAGAGATAGCACAGACACTTACAGACTATGATCTTCCGGCAACGAAGGATAATATAGCTACAGTCAGGGAAGCCATAGATATGGCAGCTCAACTTAAAGATGTGACCGAAAATACAAAGCTCTTTCTGGCATCGGAGGGTATGGAGCCTACCATAGCGAATGTATTCAGGGCAGAGTTTTCAAGTGGGAATAATCTTACAGGCGGAAACGCCAGCTATGTGTCTGATGATCTGGGATATGTAAGCAAGGCAGGAAATGCCGGAGTAGCGGAGAATACCAAGGGAACCGGTCAGGCTGCCGCCGATGAAGGGCTTGACAGACAGATAGAGAATATCATAAAAGAAGCAGGCTTTGAACCGACTTCAGATATAAAGCAGGATGCGATCGGTATGATAAACGCAGGCGTACCGCTTACACCGGAGAACCTGCAGACATATGAGGATGCATCCAAGATAAACATTCGCCCCACAAAAAAAGAGATAATGGATGCGATCGCAGGAGGCGGCGCGGGAAAGGATGCGTATCTTATATCTGACTATAAGAGTATAAAGGCGGAGCGCATCACAAAGGAAGCGGCGCTTTCAATGGCTGCCGAGGTAAATCTTAAGAACATAGACAAGGATATCACCATAGATACAGGATATCTGGAAAGAGATGTAGAGTCACTGAAGGCAAAAGAAAAAGAGACCTTTGACCTGCTGGAAGAGACACTTTCGGTCAGGAACGACATACGTAGAGCGCCTGCGGAGCTCATAACCGACGGTGGTATCCTTGAGGCTGTCTTACGCATGGGCACGGCACCCGGAGCGGTCATGGGTACAGCTGCCGGAGAAGCGCAGGTAAGCCTTCCGGATGCCGGTATAGATCTGAGACGGATACACGACAGGGCAGCAGATCTGACCCGGGACTATGAGCGCATGAACCGCACCTATGAGGCTGTCGGTACCGAGGTCAGGGCGGATCTCGGGGATAATATAAGAAAGGCTTTCGAAAACACGGACTTTGAGGGGGTGCTCGAGGAGCTCGGCGTAGAGAAGAATGAGACCAATGAAAGAGCGGTACGCATCATATCTTATTCCCATATGGAGCTTTCCGCGGAGAGCATAGACCGGATCAGTGCTGCTGATACAAGGCTTAACCATGTCCTCGACAAGCTGACCCCGGGAAGAGTGCTGCGGATGATAAGAGAAAACATCAATCCGCTGGAGACAGACCTGAGTGAGCTGGAAAGCAGACTTACGGCATACGAAGACGAAGAGGATCGACCGGTGGAGGAGTTTGCAAAATATCTGGTCGCGGAAACAAACAAGGGAAATGTGACCGAGGAGGAGGCTGCTTCCTACATAGGTATATACAGACTCGTAAATGCCATAAACACCGGAGATCACAGGGCAGTAGGTACAGTGATCGCAAGCGGGGCGGAGCTGAACTTTTCAAATCTCCTTTCAGCGGTAAGGACGACAAAAAAAGCGCATATAGACCAGTATATAAATGAAAGCTTCGGCGGGATGGATGCAGCGCTCTCATCCGACAGCTCACGTATAGACCAGATGATAAGGACGGCATTCACCCCGGACGGCGCGGAGCAGGAGTATTACGAGGAGGATGCAGGGAAATTTGCCGAAGCCGCTAAAGCGGAGGCAGAGTTGTACCGGATACTGGAAGAAGCGGACATCTCTAAGAGTGCCAATAATGTGGCAGCCTATGAGCAGCTGATATACGAGGGTGGCAACAGGTTCGCGAGAGAGCTGTACGGCAATGCTTCGGATAAAGTAAAAGAGAGGCTCAAAGAGGCAAGGGAAAAGATGCGCGAGGATCTGGGCAGCGGCGATGCGGCTAAGATAAAGGAGTCCTATGATGAGATGGTAAAGGCTGAGCTCATCGGAGCCCTTGAGGGAGAAACGCTCGATATAAGAGCCATGCAGTCAAAGGACAAGGTACTCTCCGTAAAGAATGCTCTTGCGGAAGCTGAAGATTATCATATCCCCGTTGAGTTTAAGGGAGAGCTGATAAATATAAATCTGAAATTAAGGCATGGCGAAAATCAAAATTCTGTCGATATATATTTTGAGACCGAAGATTTCGGCTCTGTCCACGCTGAGCTCCGGGTGACGGACGGTGTCCGGGGGGCTGTACACAGCGAAAGGGCAGCCGGGGACGAGTACATGAGAGAGCGGCTTGATGATATGAGAGAAGCCGTTGCGAGAGTATCCGGCAGGAATACAGATCTGAAGGTCGGGGATATGGATATACCCGGTATCAATGCTTCGAATGGCGAAGCAATCACAGCCATGGATGGCGAAAACACAGACAGTGCTATGCTGTACCGCATAGCAAAAGCGGTACTGGATACAGTGCTTTAGATTTAGTTTTAGGAGGAGCTATCCATGAAGATCAACAGTAACATCACGGCTTATCTGACAAATAATGCCTATATGCAGAGTGAGATGCGTCTCAGCAATTCGACAGGGAGACTGTCCAGCGGCTATAAGCTCAATACGGCGGGAGATGATCCGGCAAATTTCGCTATAGCGGCAAAGCTGCGTTCCATGATAAAGGGTCTTGATAAGGTAAAGACAAATACCACCACAGGTATGTCCGTGCTCGAGACGGCTGAGTCCGCCATCATGGAGACACAGGAGATGGTACAGAGGATGAACGAGCTCGCGATCAAGGGTTCGAACGGCACCCTGTCAAGCGCTGACAGACAGCTGATACAGGATGAGGTCGAGCAGCTCATGAAGGAGATAGACCGTATAGCCGAGACCACGGAGTTTAACGGTATGAAGCTGCTGAACGGCACCTTCAATGACCGCGGATATACGAATCAGCCTTCGGTCACGGTCATGGACTACTCGGAGAAGACAGCAAGCGGAAAGTATTATATAAACCTGCAGAAGAGCGGAGACACCTACGTAATAGACAACTCCGCCAGTACACTTCCCCCGGGCTACGAAGATGCCGAAACATTATTCGGGACAGTCGATCCCACCAAGCTTACTATAAATACCGAAACCGTGAAATATGATGACGGCACATCGGTAGATTTCGTATCCATAAAGGGTCTCAGAGGCACAGAGCTCAGGATGCAGATCGATGGCGGGACGACACCTACTGACCCGCTTGAGCTCGATCTCACCGGTCTCGGCTCCATGAGACTTCAGGTAGGTACCGAGCAGGGCGAGGTGATCTCCGCATCGATACCCCGTATGACTACCGATGTGATGGGTCTTGCCGGCGTAGACATGAGAACAAAAGAGGGCTCTCAGAAAGCCATTGATCAGGTAAGTAACGCGCTTGAGTATGTGAACAGAGCAAGGTCAAGGCTCGGAGCATATGAGAACCGTCTCGAGAAGACCGATGAGTTCCTGGACGCATACAATGAGAGCGTCACCACCTCCGTATCGCGTATCCAGGATACCGATATGGCAGAGGAGATGACCGAATTTACAAGCATGCAGGTGCTCTCACAGGCAGGCATAAGTATGCTGGCGCAGGCTAACGAGGCACCCCAACAAGCACTACAATTACTTCAGTGATTGTTGTGCTTGTTGCACAAGCTACTGCAATTACTTCAGTAATATTACGCAGCTCGCTGTTGATATATTTTTTCAACCGCGGCTACATCTCACTAAATTCGCTTGTTTGCTTAAAACATGGGCTTCCTAAGGCTGGCACCTGCGAAAGCCCATTGGCGCAAATCAGCTCATTAAGTGAGATGTGCTAAAAGCTCTGAAAAAATATATCTGCCAGCGAGCAGACTGTATAGGCTTAATAGCAGAATATTACGCAGCCCGCTGTTGGAAAATATATTCTCCGGCATATCACAGGATAAATAAAAACTAAGGAGGGTTATGATATGACATCTGAAAAGAAGCAGGAATATACAAGACGTATAATAGAAGCCAATCCGACAGGCATCATAGCCCTGACCTACGAGATTGCCAGAGGCTATTACGAGGACGCGGTGATAGCTTTTAAGGCAGGAGACAGAGACACCTACAGGCTTGAGATCTCAAGAGGAAATAAGTGCATAGAGCAGCTTATCATGTCACTCGATCCATCGTACACGCTGTCCGTTTATCTTCTCAGGATATACAATTACATCCTCGAATGCGCGAGAAAAGCGTCATATATGTATGATACCGGAGAGCTGAGCGAACCCATGGATATCCTAAAAAGGATAGGGGGCTCTTTTGAAGAGATCATTCCTCAGGACAAAAGAGGTGCCGGTGTACAGGGCGGTGAAGAGGTCTACGACGGGCTCACCTACAATTCAAAGGGACGCACCAATACAACTGTCAAAAGATAGTGCCGATACAGCATGATTAGCCGGATCCGTAGTTACTGTTCACACCTTGCAGGTGCTCACAGCAACTGGATTTGCCCAGTCAAATACCCCGCAGCAAGCTAAGGGGTATTTGACCCGTATGCTCGCTCGTCTCTCACGCATAAATGCG
>CAJOME010000022.1 GCA_905235585.1 uncultured Lachnospiraceae bacterium
ACCGTGATCTCTTCTTCATCATCACCTATCGCCACTACATAGGTCTCACCCACTTTTAGTTCGGGACAGCTGATGTTCATCGAAGAGAAAGTCTGTGGTACCTCATATGATATCAGTATATTACCGTCCGTATCCTTAAGGGCTACCGTGGCGCCTGCTTCGGCTCCTTTGCTGTAGGTATAGAGTATGGATGCCTGTGAAGAACTGTCATCAAACTGCTCTGCCATCGAGTAGTTGCCGCAGGCTATGACCGTACCGCCGCTTATCTCAGCCACTCCACCAGACTCGCTGCCATAGTCCAGCGCGCTGTTGTTGCCGTTATTTATCAGACTCACACGGATGTCTCCGCCCGTGATGATGATATCGCCGTTTGAGTCAATACCGTCAGCGTCATTGCCGGAGTTGTTTATTATGGTAAGTGTGCCTCCGCTGATATGTATATAGGACTGGGTGTCCTCTTCATCCTCCGCGGACTCTGCCGCATCCGATCTCTTATTGTCTGTATACTCATCTGCCCGCATATCCTGAGACTTAGCAAAGTCAGGCATATCTTCAGGCTCCGGCATGCTGCCGCTCAGGCTCCTGAAGTCAGGCATCTGCCCTCCGGCAAAGTCTCCGGATACGGTGCCGCCCATGCCGCGACCACCCATGCCTCCGCCGGGATCGCCGCCCATACCGAACATATCACCGGTACCACCGTTGGCATTGAGCCCGTCATCCCTGGGGTATATCAGAGTGTCTCCGCCCTCTATATCAATCGTGACCGCCTCTATCCCTTCATAGCAACCGTTTATGGTAAGAGATCCTCCGGTGATGACAAAAGCCAGATCGCTGTGTATGCCATCATCTCCGGCATCTATCGTAATATCCGCCCCGGTCAGCTTTACCGCGTCATTTGCATGGAACCCGTCTTCCTTTGCGATGATGTGTACTGTGCCACCGGTGATCACGAGGTCATCCTTTGAAACTATGCCATGTCGGTAACCGGCTGTGACTGTCAGGCTGCCGCTGCCGTTTATCGTAAGATCGTCATGCGAATGTATGGCTCCGGTCACACCATCCGAGACAGCTTCATCCGAATAGGTACCGCCGCAGGTGACGGTATTGTCACTTCCCTCTGCAAGTGTCAGAAAAACCTTATCTGCCTGCTCCACCTTAAATCCGGCATCATCCGAACAGTTGATATCGACCCCGTCAAAAAGCAGATATACCTTGGAGGATTCATAAGCATCGACTATTATGCTGCCGTCATCAAGTATCCCTGAGAGTACGTATTTGCCTGCTCCCGATATATACACATCACCGTCATATGAATAGACTCCGTTGCCGTCTGCCACGGCTCCGTCTCCGTTTAGCGTGATATATGTGGCTCCTTCCGTATCCCATGATCCGTTCAGATCATTTGCCGTAAAGTATTCATTGCCCTTATAGGATTCCGCATCCTCATCAACTATCGCCGTCATGCCAAGCTTTTGCCCGTTCATGAAAAGTACCGTCACAAGAAGGGCAATGACGGTTATTATTATGCAGATTCTGTCGATGTGTTTATGTGTGGTCAAGATTATTTCTCCTTTAGGTTATGTAATAAGACGGATTGCTCCGCTGCAAGGCAGCTCTCGCAATCCTAAGACCATTCGCAATCCGGTCTGTCGCCCTACTTGCTCATGGTCTTTGTGTTCGCCAATACCCTCCGCATTAACCTGCGAGCAGGTAATGCGGAGGGTATTGCGAACGTCTTATTATCCCATGTAGTCGCCGTTATAGCTCACAAGCACCGCGCTGTCGACACCCTGCATATCGGAAAGCTCGTTTATGAAGTCCGTATTATCATCGTTAAGCCTTATCTCGGCATTGATCTCCACTGCTCCCCTGCGTGCTGTCTTGCTCTTTATCACGCACTTCCTTGTCTTGCCGGAAAGATACTCAAATGCCCTCTTCTCGCTCTCTGCTCCGTCGCACTTTATCACTACAATATAGGGAGCTGCGGTCTCCTTGCGGTTCGCGAAGATCAGTATGATGATGCCTATTATGACGCTGCCGAACACCGCAAACGGTTCAAGCCCGGCCGCCAGGACTATGCCTGCCGCTATGGCCCAGAAAAGAAAGGCTATGTCGAGGGGCTCCTTGATCGCCGTACGGAAACGCACGATCGACAACGCGCCTACCATACCTAACGATAGGACTACGTTGCTTGTGACTGCGAGTATCACGAAGGTCGTGATCATGGTGAGTGCCACAAGTGTCACACCGAAACTCGAGGAGTACATCACTCCGGAGTAGGTCTTCTTATAGATAAGAAAGATGAAAAGCCCTATTGCAAAGGCAAGTACCATGGCGAGTACCATGTCAAAGGGGCTAACGCTGGTTACGTTCTCCAGAAAACTGGATTTGAAGATGTCGCTGAATGTCATGTCGTTTTCTCCTTATTTATGTTATTTATCTTTTATATTTGCAGCTCTCGCCCTAAAAACAGCAAATACAGGCATCGAGCTTCCCAACCACTTGAAGCTCTACCCGTATATCCTGCATTGGGCGTATTTTGAAAAGGCTCCCACCCGGCAGCCCGGCAGCTGCACTGCGTCTCTTATTATGTCCGGGAGATAAGCATCCCATTTTACCTCGAGTATGATGGGCGCATCTCCGGCAGATATGGTTACACAATCGGGATTGAGAAAGTCGGTACTCGACAGACCGGTGCGTATGTCATAGTCAAGCGTCACCCGGACATTTCCGGGGCCGAAGATGAACGGTTCTCTTGTGTAGTCCACTATCGTCATGGGCTTCATACCCTGATAGCGCATTTTACAGTACAGCTCCTCAATGAGCGGTCTGCCGCTGTCAAGCATCCAGTCCGTGTCTCCGTCCACGATCCTCTGCGTTTCTTCTGCGTTTAGATCTGCGCTGTACTTTGTACCGAGACCGTTCACCTTGCTTTTCTTCTCAAGATGAATGATGGATGTGTCAAAGTTGTAGTATCTGATACGGAACTTCTCCCGCATGTTTACTCCGTCCACCTTCTCACGCAGAGCCTTATCCTTTCCGTTATCGAAATACAGGCTTCGGATCAGGTATTTCCCATCGACTGTATGCGGATCGGGTATGGCGACTGCGCTCATCCGGGCACGTATGGTCAGCAGATCGGCATAGGATATTTCGTGCTTCCATTCATGTCTGTAATGCTTTTCTTTTTCCATCTTTTCCTCTCTTTTGCAGGATCCGTTTCGTGATATTGCTATATAATAGGCATTAAAAGTGATGAAAATGTGAACGACCGCCGGTCACTTGATAAGTGGGCTTTATATTTTTATAATGGTATATTGAGATGCTTACCAAGATAATATATGTAGTAATCGACACTGTCGCGATCGTAGATATAATCATAATAATAAACGCACTGCACGGAGTAGGCGCAGCCTACGCGAAGTGGCTCAAACGCACACTCGTTGCAGCTATCGTCGCCATCATAGCCAATATTCTCATTGCATCCTCTTTTAATGCTTTCGGCGCGGAGATAGCTTACTGTGTATATTTTGCGTCAATTGACTGGATACTGTATTTTCTTGCGGGATTTTGCCTGCTTTACACCGGTCATGACAAGGTGCTGAAGAGGGTCAGTCTTCCGGTGGCTGTCATGATGGCAGCTGATTCCTTTTTGATATTTTTCAATCCTTTGTTTAAATGGCATTTTACAATATATGAAAACACCGCTACACCCGGAGTTGTGTTTTATCAGACCGCCTTTGATCAATTATACTATCTGCATTTAACCATAGACTATACCGTACTTGTAGTGGCTCTTTTATTCATCATCCTGAAAATCATAAAGAGCTACGATATGTACCGGGTGAAGTATCTCATCATACTTTCGGTGCTTCTTCTTGTCATCGCCATGAACCTCGCATATATAACACTGTCACTGGTACTGGACGCATCTGTCATTTTCTATGCGGTCGCAGGCACTCTCATCTACTTCTGTACCGAGATATTCGTCCCACGCAGACTTATGAACATCTCCGTAGGCAGAGCCGTAGATGACATGTGTGAAGGTCTCATATTGTTTGATATCAGCAATAACTGCATCTATGCCAATGCGTTTGCCAGATCTCGTTTCGGAGTCAATATCGAGACCTTCGACCTGTCATATGAGCCGGCCGCCTCCGTTCTGGCTGCGCTTAATGAGGAGGGCAGCCAGTTTGGAGAAAAGCCATATGAAAGGGTTCTCGGATCCGTCACCGAGCATTACAGTGTGAGATATACCAGCCTGCTTGACAAAAGAGGTCGCTCCATCGGCTCATATTTCCTTATCCAGGACAGGACCGAGGAGGTCTTCTATCTCCACGAGATAGAAGATGCCAGAATAAACGCAGACAAAGCCAATCAGTCAAAAAGCACCTTTCTTGCCAATATGTCCCACGAGATACGTACTCCGCTGAACTCTGTGCTGGGCATGAATGAGATGATCCTGCGCTCCACCGATGATCCGCTGCTAAAGGAATACGCCGGCAGCATAAAAACCTCCGGAGAAATGCTTCTGGGTCTGATAAATGACATCCTCGATTTCTCCAAGATAGAGGCGGGACGTATGGAGCTTATCGAAACGGATTATGATCTCCATCACCTTTTAAATGACTGTTATCAGTTCTTTGAACAGCCCGCGAGCGCAAAGGATCTCTATCTTCATATCAATTGTGACAGATCCATCCCCAGAAGATTCACGGGAGATATGGTACACATCCGGCAGGTACTTACAAACGTCATTTCCAACGCAGTCAAGTACACGAAGGAAGGCGGTGTGACATTAAAGATATCCACCAGACAGATCGGAACCGACCGCACGGAGCTTGTCGCTGAGATCTCTGATACCGGTGACGGTATCTCCGAGGCCGATATTCCATATCTTTTCGACGCCTTCAAGCGTATAAACGAAAAAGAGAATGCCTCCATACAGGGTACCGGTCTCGGTCTCGCCATCACCCATGAGCTTGTAACGATGATGCACGGCTCCATTTACGTAGACAGTACCCCGGGAGCCGGAAGTACCTTTACGATCATGATCCCTCAGAAGATCGCTGATCCGACACCTGCGGGAGAGCTGGTTATCAGCAAGACTTACGATGAGCCTTCGTATAAAGAAAGCTTCAGGGCACCTGACGCCCGCATACTGATCGTGGACGATGTACCGCTGAACCTCAAGGTCGCCTGTGCGCTGCTTAGAAAGACGCTCGTACAAATAGACACCGCTACCAGCGGTGATGAAGCTATATCCGTATGCGCTTACAGAAAATATGATGTGATACTTCTGGATCACCGTATGCCGAAGAAGGACGGCATAGAGACCTTTCGTGAGATATCGGAAAAGGGTCTTAACTACAGGACACCTGTGGTAATGCTGACTGCGAACGCTCTTAACGGTGTAGACGAAGAGTACAGAAGGCTTGGATTCGCGGGATACCTTTCAAAGCCCATTGACATCCATGCCCTTGAAGCGCTGCTGATAGACCTGCTTCCTAAAGAAAAAGTCGAATTGACTGCCATTTTGTGATTTCTTTCGTATAATATAATATAATAAAATACATTTTGATCCCGACAACACAATATAAAGCAAGCCGGATCGAAGGAGGAAATTCAAATGAACGGAAAGAAACTGACTGAGCAGGAGCTCTCAAAGGTTGCCGGAGGTGTAGGCGGAAGGGTCACCGATTATCAGATAGTCGAGATAAAGACCGGACGTATCGTCGTATCTGTCACATCCTTAGAAGAAGCTACCGAGATACTCGGAGACTATGGCAAGGGCTACAAGCTCGTTGTCGTTAATAAATAGTGTCTGACGGCTCGAAGTGCCTGTATTTTACCGATTATCAACCTTTTCCGGAAGCATATCATGGTATCTCATACGATCCCAGGCCACCTGCTCCCATCTGGTATCAGGCTTTCCGTAGTTGCAGTATGGGTCTATCGAAAGACCTCCTCTGGGTAAGAACTTACCCCATACCTCGATATACTTAGGCTCCAAAAGCCGGATCAGGTCCTTCATTATCGTATTTACAACATCTTCATGGAAGTCACCATGATCACGGAAAGAGAACATGTACAGCTTTAGTGACTTACTCTCAACGAGTTTTTCATCCGGCACATAGGAGATGATGATATTGGCATAGTCAGGCTGTCCTGTGATAGGACAGAGGCTCGTAAACTCCGGGCAGTTGAATTTCACAAAATAGTCATACTCCGGATGCTTATTGCCAAAGGATTCCAGTACGGACGGATCATAATCCGTGCTGTATTCCGTTTTTTCACTGCCCAGCTTTGTAAGCTCTTCCTTATCTCTCATATTGCCCCCTCCTTTTCATTCACAGGGGTGATATTTCTCGCCCAATACATAAACGGTGTGTCAAGCAATGCGACAACAGCCTTGAACAGATAAGTAGTGATCAGGATGCTGAAGAAAACATCAGCCGGATAGACTCCCCAGAACGCGATACAGACAAAGATCACCGTATCTGCCAGCTGACTCGTCAATGTGCTCCCGTTGTTTCTAAGCCACAGCCAGGCTCTGCCGTTTCCGGTTCTGCTCCATATGAGGTCGTAAAGAAAAACATCGATGTTCTGGCTGCAGATGTAACCGATCAGGCTTGCGACCGTTATTCTCGGTACCAGACCGAATACGACCTTCAGGCTTTCATTGATGTAGTCATTTGCGTTTGGCGTAAACCAGAGGATGAGCTGTGTGCCGAGCATCCAGAGAAGCATAATGGAAAAGCTGTACTTGACGGCTCTTGAGGCATCTTTTCTTCCGTACTTTTCCGAAAGGATGTCCGTCACCAGAAATGTGGATGCATACAAGACATTTCCGGCGGTTGTGCCCACCCCGAAGATATCTATATTTTTGCAGACAGCTATGTTGCCGAGAAGCGTTCCGAAAATGGCAAAGGCATAGAGTCCGTTCTTTCCTAAGAGCTTGTACAGTAAAAGTACGCTCCCCAGATAAACAATCACTGTGATAATAAAGATCAACTCGTTAGACATATTCTGTTTCTCCTGATTCCTTTAAAATAAAAAGGGCTTTGCAAACCGCAAAGCCACAGATAAACAGGCACATCGACACAATGTCCCGTTTATGGTAGTCCCGGTTTTGTTTAACGACAGGAAGGTACAAATGAACTGTCGTATGTATTTATGAAAAAACCCTGAAACCTTTGAGATCCCAGGGTTTTCTGATTCGTAAGACTCGGATCAGCGCTTTGAGAACTGAGGTGCTCTTCTCGCTGCCTTGAGACCGTACTTCTTCCTCTCCTTCATACGAGGATCTCTGGTAAGATAGCCGGCCTTCTTTAATGTGGGCCTGTACTCTGCATCCACCTGGAGCAGTGCTCTTGAGATGCCATGGCGTATAGCGCCTGCCTGACCTGTGTATCCGCCTCCCTTGACGTTTACAAGTATATCAAACTTGTCTACCGTACCGGTCGCAACCAGAGGCTGGCGTATGATCGTCTTTAAGGTCTCGGGTCCGAAATAGTCATCCAGCTCTCTCTTGTTTACCGTGATCTCTCCCTTGCCGGGCATGAGATACACACGGGCTATCGACTTCTTTCTTCTGCCTGTACCGTAATATCTTTCAGTTGATTTCTTCTTAGTAGCCAATTTCATACCCTCCTATCAGAATTTAAGCTCTTCAGGCTTCTGTGCTGCCTGCTCATGCTCGGGACCTGCATAGACATAGAGCTTCTTTGCCATCTGACGTCCGAGAGCGCCCTTGGGAAGCATTCCCTTTACCGCATGCTCAAATACACTCTCAGGCTTCTTCGCAAGCTTCTCCTTAAGAGTGACCTGCTTCAGTCCTCCTACATAGTCGCTGTGAGTAGTATAGAGCTTCTGTTCCATCTTCTTGCCGGTCACCTTAATCTTTGCGGCATTGACTACGATCACATAGTCGCCTGTATCAAGGAACGGAGTATATGTGGGCTTATTCTTTCCACGGAGTACTGCGGCTACATTAGCAGCGAGTCTGCCGAGAGTCTGTCCCTCAGCATCCACTACATACCATTTCCTCTCTATGGAAGATGCACTGGGCATATATGTATCCATTTTCTTATCCTCCAAGATAAACTGCTTTTATTATATGAATCTGTTGATCATGTACGGACTTGGGGCAAAGCCCGTGCAACTCAAAATTATAAAATGCTTCAAATACCGTTGTCAAGGACATTTTGTTATCACACCGTTTGAGGATATGCTGACACCGGGTGCGCTGCGTCCTATCTCATCCTCTATGATGCGCTCGAATTCACCGTCTCCTTCATGCTGCATGGTAGTATAGCTGCCCTTCTGCACGCAGGGTATGAAACGGAGCTGCGAGAGCTCTCCCTCGTATATCGTGGCCTCTATCATGCAGGAGTCAAGTGTCTTGGAATTAAACCAGAAGTTTCCCATTGAGTAGACCACAGGCACGTCTCCTATGTATTCGAAGCCCTGCAGGACATGGGGATGAGCTCCTATGATCAGATCCGCTCCGGCCTCGACATATGCCTCCGCGAGCTCCCTTTGTGCCGCCTCGTATTCAAATACGTTCTCGCTTCCCCAGTGTACAAAGACTATGGTAAAGTCCGCGTTTGCGTCCGCTTCCTTTATGACCTCCACATACTTCGCGGGATCGAGTGTACGCAGCACGCCCGGATCGGTCTCTGTCGCCTCTCTGGTATCCGGCGGCAGGGAACGCTCTATCTGTGTGGCGGCGGTAAAGGCTATAGTCATCCCTCCTGCCTCTATATATTGAGGGGTCATTGCCTCCTCTATGTTCCGTCCGGCTCCCACATATCTGATATTCGCACCTGAAAGAGTATCCAGAGTGTCAAGCAGGGCATCCGGTCCGTAGTCATAGGCATGATTGTTCGCGAGCCCCACAATATCCACTCCCATATCATTCAGATAATGCACGGTAGACGGATCAGCCCTGAACGTGAACTTCTTGTTCGGTGTCGGTGACCCTCTGTCCGAATAAGGGAATTCATTGTTTATCATCGCTATGTCAGCCGTCCGGAGGGCATACATGATATCCCCGTCCAGTCCGTCGGCTATCTCTCCCCCTCGGCTTAAAAGGGCATTCATATTGGCATAATGCCTGTCAAAGTTCATATCCCCGGCAAAAAGTATTGTCACCGGCTCATGCTCTTCCGCCGCATCCTCCGATACCGCGGTATCCACTTCAACCATTGCCTTTTGAGAAGGAGCCTGCATCACAGGCGCCTGCTGCGATATTGCCTCCGAAGGCTCACTTTCTTCTGTCTTTTCCTCCCGGGTCTCTCTTCCCTGCAGCATCCCCTGTATGTCATCGGCTCCGCAGGCGCAAAATACCGCTGCCAGATATGCGATTATAATTATGCTTGCGATCTTTTTCATAAAAACATAAAAAGCCCCGCCGCACGGCAGGGCCTTTATCATTACCCGTCAGTTGAATTTCTGGTTGTTCACCCTGACACCGGGACCCATCGTAGGAGCGATCGAAACGCTCTTAAGATACTGTCCTTTCAGTGCTGATGGCTTTGCCTTCATTACCGCGGACATGAGCGCGTCAAAGTTCTCCTTGAGCTGCTCGGGGGTAAATGAAGCCTTGCCTACAGGCACATGGATGATATTTGCCTTATCCAGTCTGTACTCGACCTTACCGGCCTTGATATCCTTTACTGCATTTGCAACATCCATCGTGACAGTGCCGGCTTTGGGGTTGGGCATGAGTCCCTTGGGACCGAGCACCTTACCGAGACGTCCTACCACACCCATCATATCAGGTGTAGCGACAACGACGTCAAACTCAAACCATCCGTCATTCTGGATCTTGGGTATGAGCTCCTCGCCTCCGACAAAGTCCGCTCCCGCGGCCTGTGCCTCGTCAAGCTTTGCGCCCTTTGCGAATACGAGCACCCTTACGCTGCGTCCTGTACCGTTGGGAAGTACCACTGCGCCTCTGACCTGCTGCTCTGCATGTCTTCCGTCGCATCCGGTCCTCATATGTACTTCTATTGTCTCGTCAAACTTTGCGGTAGCAACCTTCTTTACGAGCTCGATAGCCTCAGCGGGCTCATAGAGCTTTGAACGGTCGATAAGCTTTGCTGCCTCGACGTATTTCTTTCCGTGTTTCATCAAGACACCTCCTTACTTCTCGACCTCGACACCCATGGATCTTGCGGTGCCGGCTATCATACTCATTGCAGCTTCAAGCGATGCCGCATTAAGATCGGGCATCTTCATCTCAGCTATCTCTTTGCACTTTTCCTTGGAAAGAGTAGCGACCTTCTGCTTATTCGGTACTCCCGATGCCTTCTGGATATTGCAGGCTTTCTTGATAAGTACCGCTGCAGGCGGGGTCTTCGTGATAAATGTGAAGCTTCTGTCTGCATAAACCGTGATGACTACGGGAATAAGGACATCGCCCTTATCCGCGGTCTTTGCGTTAAACTGCTTGGTGAATTCAACGATGTTGACGCCGTGCTGACCGAGTGCCGGTCCTACAGGCGGTGCCGGTGTCGCTTTGCCGGCAGGGATCTGAAGTTTGATATAACCTTCTACCTTCTTTGCCATTTTGGCTCCTCCTTTGAAAAAAACATTGTGGTTCGTGCGGGTGGAGTTTCTTCCCTCCCACTTTATAACTTTTTCTGCGACTGTGTCGCAATGCTTAATGCATCAAAGTTATCTCATCAAATGAAATATCTACAGGTGTCTCTCTTCCGAAGAGCTCAACCATAAGAGTAGCAGTTCGCTTGTTCATATCCATCTTTGTGATAGGTCCCGTAGTCTCTCTCCAGGGTCCTGCCACCACCTGTACCATATCGCCTTCCTTGAAGTTTACCGTCATATTCTCCACATGTATGCCGAGCGGCTTCATCTCTTCTTCCGAAAGGGGGACGGGCTTGCTTCCCGGTCCTACAAATCCGGTGACACCTCTGGTATTTCTTACTACATACCAGGTATCGTCATCCATTATCATGTTTACGAGAACATACCCGGGGAACAGCTTCTTCTCTACTTCCTTACGCTGTCCGTTATCCTTTACCTCTATGACAGTCTGCGTAGGTACACGTACCTCTATGATCTTGTCCTGAAGGTGCCGGTTCTCGATAGCCATTTCTATATTGGTCTTTACCTTGTTCTCATATCCCGAATAGGTATGGGCTACGTACCAACGAGGTTCCTTATCAGCCATTTCTATCTCCTAAATATCCATACAGCTCGATTACTTAATAACGAAGTTGATACCATACTGAAGTCCCCTGTCAAGTACGGCGATCAATGCAGCTGTGATGACCGTGATCACAACAACAGCTACAGACTGTCTCGTGAGCTTCTCTCTGGTAGGCCATATTATCTTGGAAAACTCAGACTTCACGCCATTCCAGAAGGATGCTCCTTTATTTCCGGCTCCGCCTGCCTTACTTTCTTCCATTATTTGGTCTCCTTATGGATAGTGTGCTTCTTACAGAACTTGCAATACTTTCTTATCTCGATCCTGTCGGGATGAGTCTTTTTATCTTTGGTAGTGTCATAATTGCGGTTCTTGCACTCTGTACATGCAAGCGTAATCCTTGTGCGCATGGCTATTCCTCCATAAAAAATGCTTATATAAACCCTTTTTGAGGGCAAAAAAATAAGACCTGATGTCTTAAGCCGTATAAATATACCATGACATCAGGTCTTTGTCAACTGTTTAAAACCGGTCAGTTCTTGCGTAACCGCTCGGGATGCACCGCGTACCTCTCCGCTGTCTCTTCCGTTATGACACCGTCGCTTAAGAGCTTGCTGATGCTCTCGTCCATGGAGACCATGCTCTCATCCGGGCTCGAATAGATGACACCGTCTATCTGGTGGACCTTGCCGTCACGGATCATATTTCTGATGGCGGGTGTCATAGTCATTATCTCAAACGCAGGCACCACGCCTCCGTTTACGGTAGGGAGCAGCTGCTGTGATACGACCGCGTGGAGCACAGAGGACAGCTGCACGGTGATCTGTCTCTGCTGATTCGCAGGAAAGACGTCTATGATACGGTTTATGGTGTTGGACGCTCCCATGGTATGCAGTGTGGAAAGGAGCAGATGTCCGGTCTCTGCCGCAGTCATCGCAACCGATATCGTCTCAAAGTCACGCATCTCGCCAAGGAGGATGACATGGGGGCACTGACGCAGAGCCGCCCTCAGTCCCGTGACATAGCTCACGGTATCGACGCCCACCTCTCTCTGGCTGACTATACTCTGATCATGACGGTGGAGATACTCTATGGGATCCTCCAATGTGATCACATGTGACTCGCGGTTCTTATTAATATAATCAATGATGCATGCAAGGGTGGAAGATTTTCCCGATCCGGCGGCACCGGTGACAAGCACCATACCGTTAGGCTGATCTCCAAGATGTACTATAGTGTCAGGTATCCCAAACTCCTTCGGATCCGGAAGGGCGAACGAGATGACTCTGAGTACCGCCGATGCAGTGCCTCTCTGTCTGTAAGCACTGACCCTGAATCTCGACAGTCCCGCGACCGAAAGTGAAAAGTCATCATCACCGCCATCTGCCAGCCTGCTCAGATCCCTGTGCGCCAGATCGTAGATCTCCTTCACATCCTGCTCCACCTCATCCGGTGTAAGCTTGATATATCCTTCTTTGGTTATGACTCCGTTCTTATAAAAGGAAACCGGTCTGCCCGGTACCAGAAATATATCCGAAACCTTCTGATCTACCGCCTCTTTAAGTATTTCCTGTATCATCGCTGTCCTCCCGTCGTGATCTCTTTGATATGCCTACTGATGTAATCTATTCCGTCGGTCCCTGAGGTCCGCCCTCAGCCGGCCCCTGCGGACCCTGAGGTCCGGTACCGTCGCCACCGCCTGTCGGTGCCTCCCAGCTTGCCGTATCCGACACTACCCAACCGACTATATCATATCCCTCTCCGGCTTCATCCGGTCTGATAGTGACCTGCAGCTCCTCCATTGCGGTTCCAAACGGAAACGAATAGGTGGTCTCCTCCTCCGGAACGGTATCAAGTCCTGCCAGCACTCTCTCCGCCTCGTTGCACGCGCCGTAATAATTCTTTGCACGCTCCGCAACCCCTTCGCTCTGCTCATAGCTGCTTCTGGCCGTGGAGTAGGCTATGCCGCTGAATGAAAACAGACAAATGCTCACAAATACGACTATCAGCATCGGAAGCCCTATGCTTCGCGGCGTATTATCTCCCATCGCTGCCGTCTCCCTTCATCGCGTGCTCTACCGTGATCGTGTATATGGGCTCTACCGAAGGAGCATCTGCATCCGTAGCAGAATAGCACGATATCTCCGCCGTAAACAGACGTCCCTTTGATGAGGTATCTATCGTCATGCTGTATCTGCCGTCACCATAGTCTCTCAGATATCTGCCCTGAGATGCGGCAAACCCTCTCTTTTTAAGCAACTCACCGACCTCCGCCTCATTCGAAGAGGATCTTATGATCTCCGCCGCGGCATTTGATTCGGTCACAGCCATATTTCGTCCCGAAGCGCCCACAGACAGCTCGTATGCCTTTCCGAAGACAGACATGGTCGCGGCGATGGAGAGACTGAAAAACACGATCGCGAAAACCAGCTCCAGAAGCAGAAGGTCGCCTGATGAAAGTCTCTGTCTGGCTCTCATAGCTCACCTTCCTTTCCGCTTTTACTTCTTATCGAAAGGAAAGTCTCGGTGCTCCCGCCATCCTCATCGGTAAACCTCAGATGAGCGAGACTGTCCGACATCATTTCAGCATCAAAGCTCTTAAGCTCAAGTATCCGTGTGCCGCTGTCCTCCACACATCCTCCAAGCATTTCCTTTTCTACGTACAGCTCCCTCAGATACCCGTCATACGCATATATATATGTAACATACGGTACATCCTTGACAATATTTTCAATAAGGATGGCATCATGCCCCATATAATCATCTATCTTTATACTGCCCTCTGCGTCGTGGTTCCTGAACTTCTCGGTAAGATAGGCCACCGCTATCTCCGTGTCGTAGCTCTCTTCGGCCCGACTAAGGATCTTCTGGTATATCTGTACCGACGCGAGGACGATCCCGAGTGCCGACAGTGTGAATACAAGAAAGAGCAGTATGGGAAACACGTCGCTTATCTTACTCCTCGCCCTCATCGACCGTCTCCTATCTGGGTGACAATGATCTCGGGAGGTATCTTACTCCCCTCTATCCTGTAGTCCACCGAAAAAAGCTCCTTATCGTATGTGAGCCCGTAAACCCTCTCTATATAGTCCAGAGTCTTGGGATACCTGCCGGTAGTCGCATAGCAGTAGGTGACATCTCTCTGTATGGCCTTTTCAAGACTCTGTCTCTGTCTGTCAACATTTCCCCTGGAGGCATAGTTTACCGAAAACAGGAACAGCAGCATAACAGCGGCAAATCCTATGAGCGTCAGAACTGTTTTTCTGTGTGTCCTGTCCCTTTTTCTCATATGGAAGAAACGATCCCCAGAAGCGGAAACATTACTGACATGAGTATGGCGCCGATAATAAGCGAAAGGAGAACTATCAGCACGGGCTCAATGGTCCCCAGTGCATTGCTGATGCTTGTATCTATCTTTTTCTGGCTCTGCTCCATGACCACATCAGCCGAGCCGGTACGATTGCCGATCGTCATCATGCGGGCCGGCACGCCGGAAAGTATGCCCGACTCCTTAAGCGCCTCATCAAAAGGCACTCCGTCGGTAAGCTTTGTCCTGCATATATCTATCTTGGCAGAAAAGACCTTGTCTTCTATGATCTCGGATACCATCTCGATGCCGAAATCGGGAGAAAAACCGGATCTTAAAGCAAGAGCCAATCCATCCGCAAAGCGGCTGGTGGAAATATCGCTCCTGAGCTTTTTGAAAAACCTGAAATGTGACAGAAAGGCGAGTCCTGCCCGTCTTCCCTTTTCAGTCCTGACACAGATGACGGAGACCGCAAGTATGACCACCAGTATCACGACAAAAACTATCGAATACCTGCTGATGATGTCACCGGCATCATACAGCACCCCGGCAAAGCCTGTCATCTCTGACCCCAGCTGTCTGAACACCTGACGGAATACCGGCATCACCTGAAGAAGCAGCACCAGTATCACGACAAGTATCATTCCTGCCATCACTATAGGATAGGTGACCGCCTGTCGTATCGACTGTCTGATCTCCTCTTCTCTTGTATAGTGCCTGCGGAGCGCGTCCATTACGTTGTCAAGGTTGCCTGTCTCCTCTCCTATCCTCGTCATGTTTACCATATAGGTCGGAAACACTCCTGTGCTCTCCAAAGCGCTGTGAAGGTATCCTCCTTCTTCAAGCTTTGCTTTTATGTCTCCATACAGCTTCTTCTCCTCCGCACTCGCTTCAGAATCGTCCCCCATCATATAGAGTCCCTCTATGGAGGAGATGCCGGCTCTTATGATCATCGACATCTGTCCGCAAAAGTACGAAAGCTCCGAATTGCTCAACGTTTTCATGGAAAATCATGCTCTCCTTATGATATAATAAAACACAACCAACTCATTGTATCACGACCGGTTATCTTTTGAAAGTGTTTGCACACGCAATCTGCTACAATCGCATATCGCGGAAAAAAATTTCCTTTTTTTCTTTAAAAAAGACTTGCAATGATTGACAAGTCATGATATTCTATACACGTATAAATGGATTATTATACGGTTTTTGTCTTTAATGGTCACAAAGACCGCCGTCCACTGACGATCACGGAGGAAAGGAGGGGACGTCTATATGGCATCATTTGCATTGCAGAATGTCTATAACAATTATCTGACGCAGTATGCGCCGAAGACTACACGTTATGACTCGCATAAAAAAGACGAGCTGAGAAGCGTTTATAAGGCTATACTCAGGCAGACCAAAGAGTCGCCCCTGTTCCTGCCCGTTTCCGAAGAGGACGCCATACAGTATGCAGTGAGCATGAAGGAAAACGCAAGGGATCTCAGTAACGTGATCGCTTCTCTTTCAAATGACAGAAGCTTAAATCTTCTCGATAAGAAGACGGCCTTCTCTTCCGATGAGGATGTCGCTCTGGCAAAATACATCGGCGATGGCACATCCGCGGATGATGAGGATCTGCCGGCATTTGACATAGGTGTACAGAGACTCGCAACAAATCAGGTTAACTCCGGCAGGTATATAAATGACGGTGCCATGACACTTGACCCTGACACCTATTCGTTCGATATCCATATCAGTGACACCGATTACGAGTTCCAGTTTAATGTAGAGCCCGGTGATACCAACAAAGATATGGAAGACAAGCTTGCCCGCCTCATAAATCGCAGCAATATAGGTGTGACGGCTTCGGTCGAGTCTGACGGACAGGGCAGATCGGCACTCAGGATAGAGAGTAACGCTACCGGCAGACCAAGCGGTAAGGATACATTATTCAATATATCTGATGATCACACCAGTAAGAGAGCAGGTGCCGTGGAGTACTTCGGTCTCGGCGAGGTCACTATGGCTCCCGCGAATGCTGAGTTCACCTTAAACGGAAGTGCTCATGATGCATTCTCCAATTCATTTACGATAGATAAGGCTTATGAGATCACCCTTACAGGTGTAAGTGAGCCGGGTGAAGCTGCTCACATAGGACTGAAGCCCGATGTGGACTCCCTCATCAGCAATGTGGGCAGTCTGGTAGAGGGCTACAACAAGTTTATCACAAATGCCATGAGCTATTCCGAGAACTACGGTCATTCCAATAAGTTCAGAAATGAAATGGTCGGCATACAGAATGTGTACAGGAATGAGCTGGATGCCATAGGTCTCAGCTTTAACGACGACGGTACGATATCTATAGACGAAAAGTATCTTAAGGCTGCGGCAGAGGAAAAGGATCATGACGAGACACTGAAGCCTATCACGGACTTCACAAGCGAGATGCTTCTTGAGGCCAAAAAGATATCACTCAATCCGATGAACTACACCAACAGGATAGTCGTGGAGTACAAAAACCCCGGACACAATTTTGCCAATCCGTATATCACAAGCATGTATTCCGGGATGATGTTCAGTTCATATACATAAAAGCGATCCGTAAAACGGGTCGCTTTTTTCTTTATCTAAGATCTGCCGTCATTTTAAGTGCACTCGCTATCACCTGATCCATGTCATAATACTTATACTCGCCAAGTCTGCCTCCGAATATCACTTTGCTCTCCTTTGCGGCAAGCTCCAGGTATTTCCCATACAGCTTTGCATTACGTTCATCATTTACGGGGTAGTACGGCTCATCACCGGGCTTCCACTCAGAGCTGTACTCTCTGGATATGACGGTCTGCGGGATGTCATTCCCGTCTTCATCCCTACCGAATTCAAACCACTTGTGCTCTATGATCCTGGTCCAGGGTGTCTCCCTGTCGGTATAGTTTACCGCGGCATTCCCTTGATAATTGGAGATATCAAGCGTCTCATTTTCAAACCTCACCGAACGATACTCCAGATATCCGAGCCTATAGCCGAAGAACGCGTCTATCGCTCCGGTATATATCACCTTATCCGCTTTGGCATCATACTCATCCCGGTGCTCAAGGTAGTCGACATTCAGCTCCGTATCTATGCCATCCAGCATATTCGCGACCATCCTTGTATAGCCGCCCACTGGTATACCCTGATACAGCGCATTGAAATAATTGTTGTCATAGGTCAGTCTGACGGGGAGTCTTTTTATGATAAAGGCCGGAAGCTCCTTACAATCCCTGCCCCACTGCTTTTCGGTATATCCCTTTATCAGCTTCTCATATATATCCCTGCCTACAAGAGATATGGCCTGCTCCTCAAGGTTCCGCGGCTCACCGGTGATCTCCCGTCTCTGCTCGTCTATCTTTGCCTCAGCTTCGTCCGGAGAGGTCACTCCCCACATCTTATTAAATGTGTACATATTGAAAGGGAGCGAATAGAGCTCTCCTTTGTAGTTTGCCACCGGTGAATTGGTAAAGCGGTTAAACTCCGCGAAACGATTTACGTATTCCCATACCTTTTTATCATTGGTATGAAAAATATGCGCACCGTACATATGCACATTGATGCCGCATATTTTCTCGGTATACACATTGCCGCCCACATTCCCGCGCCTGTCTATGACCAGTACGGACCTGCCAGCCTCTTTAAGCTCCCGAGCCGCGACTGCTCCATACAGACCGGCACCCACTATAAGATAATCGTATGTCATATCAGCTCACCATCCTGTTCCCAAAACTCCAGTCTGCCATTGTGACAGAACTCCTCACCGGCTCCGATTATTATAAATATGATCGGGGTGCAGATGATCTGCTGGTAACAGAAAAAATTGTGCGCCATATACGCAAGTATACAAAGCACCGGAGCTATCACCTCAGGGGTATCCTTTGCGTGCTTTGAAAACCTTACTATAGCTCCCACAAATATACCGATGTATGCGACCGCTCCGACGATACCCACCGTAATAAAGGAATTCAGCCATTCATTATGCGCACAGGTAAGCACTGTATTTTCCCCCCATTTGGCGACAAGCTCTTCGGAATAATACCTGTAGACCTGATTATAAAAACCATCCGGTCCCGCCCCGAAAAGCTTCCTCAGAGGATCACTCTTAATAAATGTCCCCACAGCCACCATCCATGATGAACCCCTGTTGTTCCCCCAGAATTCATCGAAGAGAAGATAATTGTTGTCAGAAGCGAATGCCGTCCCGGTAAGCGCTCCGCTTGTATTCAATACGATATATGTCACAACCGCTGCCGCTGAAACGAAGCACAAAGCCACTACTCCTGTCCTCACCGGCGTGTAACTGCCTATATAAAAGCTATCCCCTGATGAGATCCTAAGATAGACGACATACAGTATCACCGATACCGCAAGGAGCACCCACGATATCATCCCCATCGACAGAGCCCTCATGGTATCGGAAAGCACGATCGCCCGATCCGCGAATACCGACTGCAGTATGCCCATTATCTTCCAGCCGGCAAACAGCAGTATCAGGCACTGCAGAAACCTTTTCATCTTCAGGTTCTCACTAAAGGAAAAGCAGAACAGACCCATATAGATAAATCCGTAAGCCATTATAGCGGAATCGGAGTTTTGGGCGATCATCGTCACTGTGCCCAGAAGAACATATGCCCCCGACAGCATACGTATCACATGCCTGTCGTAGTGCCAGAATGCGAAAAGACCGATAGGGAAAAGCAGTACCATATAGCTGGAAAACCATGTGGCCTGCCCTAACGTAGATATGAAGTTGATAAAATATCTCTCATCAAGTCCGACATACATTTCCAACGGATCTACCATGAACCTGTTGAGGACACAGATCAGGAAAACGACTGCCGAAACTGCAAGATAAATGGTAAGTACTATCTCATCCCATCTCCAGAAGCGTGACACGAAATAATAAACTGTCAGAAACGCCAGCTGTGAAACAAGACCCATGTACCATCCGTCATAACCTATCAGTATATAGTCCTTAAAGGGAGATAGTGCGTAGGAAAGAACCACTATCAGACCGTAGGCAAGTACCAGTCTGTCTGTGAGTGAGGTTCTGCCAAAATTCCAGTAGTCTCTTATCTTTCCCACTCTTACAAGATGCAGCTGATACCATGTGAATGTGACCGCCATGAGAATGACTGCCACAAGGGTGACCCATTTGAAGAAGTGCCATTTGGCATCTCCCATATTATAGTATTTGTCTTCGTAGTAGAGCGGATAAACAGCGAACATAAAAAAAACATATACCGCCACTATATCCTTTACTATCCTCTTTGATATCGGAGTGTTAATCTCCTGTGCATTATTCTTTTTTCCGGCTATCCTGATTTTGCTCATGGCAGATATTATACCATACACATCGGCAGGCGCATAATATTGCGTTCTTTCACGGCTCGGCAATCAAAACCAGCCAAAGGGCTGCTTTTGTTATACCATATACACCGGCAGGCGCATAATATTGCGTTCTTTCACGCCGTTAAGTAAGGGGTGAAATCAATTCCTCCTTCACATCTTCGCCAATATAAGCCTCAGCAGCAGGATCTATCACTACATGAGTTCCTTCCTCCAGACCCTCGACCTGTGTATACTCATTATCCCTTAAACCGACTGTCACGTATTTTTTCGCTACTGTTCCGTCCGTGGTGACATATACATATGCGCCCTCGTCATCCGTATACATACATTCCGTAGGCACACGCAATACACCTTCGGCAGTCGCAAGCTCAAGCTTTACATCCGCATCCAGACCCACAATGAGTTCCTCGTCAGTCTCTACCTCGATCTCTATGCTCGCCTTAGCCTTGCCTGACGCATCATTTTCTGCAGACTGGTTGATCTTTGACACCTTACCGTCATACTGCAGATTGCCGATCTTTATTACGGCCTCCTGCCCTTCCAGGACTGATGCGATATCATATTTGGACACCATCATCTTCACCTTATAGCTCTGGTCAGACTGCATCTCAAATATCGGCACTCCCTTTTCCACATAAGCGCCTATGTCCACAAGGCAGTCTGTGATTATGCCGTCAGCAGGAGCGACTGTGCCGCCCTTCGCTTTCGCAAGCTCCTTCTCCGCCTTGGAAAGAGTCAGCTTATCATGCTCCACCTGCTGCTCGTTTGCAAAGATCTCACTGTATGCAGTAAGCATTGACTGGGCTGTATCCCTGTCTGTTCTGGCCTCTGACCATAATCTTGTAACTGTCTCCAGATCATTCTGATATGCCACGTATTTTTTATAGGTCTCGGGATCCATCCCTTCCTGCGGAAGACATAAGCTCGCCCTCTGCGCATCCGATATGTCGTCGTTCAGCTCCTTTATATCATCCTGCCTTCTTTTGGATTTGTCCGCAAGCTCCTGTATTCTATTCTTTTCCGCGTCAGTTGCATTTTCTTCCTTAAGCTCTATCGCCTTCAGATCAGCCTCTATCTTTGCCAGATCGGTCTGCTTTTCGGATATCTCCTCCTGCATTTTGATTATATCGTTCTGGTACTGCTTCTGCTGCTCTCTGAGCCAGTAGCCCTTCGCCTGATCATTTGTTTCGAGCGCCATGATATTTATCTCAAGCAGCGCATATACGCTTTTACAGTTTTCGATCTGTTTTGAGGCTTCATTGTATTTCCTCTGATTCTTTGTCCTGTTTTCGGAAGCAGCCGCCAATATCTTTTCACTGTACTTCACATCAGTCGCCGCATAATCCACATTATCCTGCTGCAGCTCGCCTGCATAGCCTATCATCAGGTCTCCTGCCTTGACTCTTTCCCCCGTTTCCACATATTTCTCATCCACTACTCCGGCTACATCCGAATACACAGTAACCTTTCTGTCTCCTTCGATCTTTCCCGTTCCTGAAAGTATCGGCGATACACTTCCCTTCTCACAAGCTACGACCTGTACTGTTTCAGGTAAAAGATAGTAATACAGACCTCCGCCTGCCGCAACAAGACATAATAGGATGATGATCAACAGTTTCAGTCTTTTTTTCATTTACTCCACTCCTTTTAAGGCTTCCACCATATTTATATCCTTAACTTTTGATGATATTACAGCATTTACTATAAGCGACAATCCGAATGACAGCATAAATGATATCAGATATGGAAAAATGGATAGTTTCGGAAAAATATAATCCGCATCCGGATCAATCTGCGCCATCATTTCTACAAGAAGCGAGCTTCCTGACAGCAATCCTGTCAAGGTGCCAAGTCCGGAGATAAGGATATTCTGCTGCTGCAATATCCACCGGATCTTGCTTGTAGGGAAGCCCAGCACTTTAAGTGTCGCTATCTCTCTTGTCTTCTCTACGAACGCGAGTACTCCGAGATTGTACGTGACAACGATACCGATGACGACAGCTATCACCATGACGTATAAAACAGTCGAATCCATAGACGCCCTCCTCGCAAGAAGCGCTGTAATATATTCTTCCTTGGAAAAGACACTTGCTACCTCTTCCCTGTCCGTTACGTATGATCCCGGCACTGTCATATTCGTATACAGAATAGAGGGCTGGAATTCACCCTGCTGGCTCTCAAAAAAGCTCCTTTTCAGAGTAATACCCTGTTCTCCCGGACTTTTATAAATAAGCTTGACCCTGCCCTTATATTCCCTGTTATCCCCGGGCATCCTGAAGCTGACATTATCATTCATCTTAACATCAAGCACTCCGGCCGCTTTTGAACTCATCGCTATGCCGTATTCCGGCAGCTTCACGAAGTCGCCGTTCGGATCTTGAAAGTGGAAGAGATTACCCTCATCTACTATATATACATTGTACACTCTTGAATTACCGTTTCCGAATACCTCGGCTTGCTTCTGCTCCACCATCTGCCCGTGATACATCTGAGCATAATCATACACCGTGCTGTAATCTGTATTTTCAGTGAAGCCGACGGAAAACTCAGCCGGAGTGAGCTCGTTATATTCCCATTGCGATGCTGTGTTGAAAAGCTCATTCGCTCCAAATGCAACCACCAGCAGAGCCGAACATAAGGTCACTCCAATGAATCCTGCCACAGTCCGTAATCTGTTGCGATTGATATCCCTCAGATTCCATCTGCTGGCAAAGCTGAGCATGTTCCAACCCGGTGTCTTCTCAAGCAGTCCTGCCCCCATTACTGTCGGAGGTTCGGGACGCAGTATATCGGAGGCGCGCTGCACCAAAAGCTTTCTGCAGGCAAAATAGTTGGTAAGCCCCGCCATGACCGTTATTAAAGCCATGACTATGAACGAAACCTGTGATAACTCCATTCTTTCATAAGGGTTGGAATAATATTCCTTCATCACCTCATAGATATTTACCCCCAGTGTATACCAACCGGCTATCGCTCCTAAGATACAGCCGAGAAGCGCAATGACCATCGAATATGAAACATAATGCACCATTACGACCGATCTCGGAAAGCCAAGTGCCTTTAATGTACCTATCAAGGTTCTCTGTTTCATCACAAGCCTGGTCATTGTTGAGATGATCCCAAGCAGCGCTATCATTGAAAAAACCACGGGAAATACCGTTGACAGAGTGGTATAGGACTCCATATCCTCATTCATGGAATAAAATCCCCCTTCCTTATTCTTGGGGGTAAAGCTGAGGAAAGACTTCGAGATGACCTCTGTGATCGCAAGCCTTGCTTCATCGATCAGTCTTTCATCCTCTTCTGTCATATAAAACTGATCATCTACAGTATTTAAGTCTATATAAGCTGTGTCAAAGTTGATCGTCTCGCCGGGATACTCTCCCGAGTCAAGGTAAGCAAAGCCATATGCTCCATACTCGGGCTGTAAATAGGTATCATCTATCATAAAATACAAATGATCCGGACTGTCCATAATGCCCCTGACAGTTTCGGCAAACTCAATGCCGTCACATTTAAGCTGGACGCTGTCCCCGACTGAAATCCTCTCCTTTGCGGCAAAATTCCTGTCGATCCAGATCCCGTTCATACCGCTCTCATACGGTACGCCCTCAAAAAGCAGCATACTTGTGATATTGTTGCTGTCAATAAAATTATATTCGAGCTTTTTTTCCGCTCCGTCAACCGTTATCCTTCCTACGGTGGTATAACGAAACTCGGCATCCTTGACGACGGGAACTGACTTGATCGTTATGAGATCCTCCGGCGAAAAGCCCTCGGAGGTCATGCTCAGATCCATGAAATTCGTTTCTTTATAGTATTCATCGGTGGCATGTCCCAGTCCCGTTATATCGGAGTCTAACGTCACAAGTATGAACATAGCGAGAAAGCACATGACAAATATGGCAAGAAACTGAACAAAATTCTGTCTTAGGTCTCTTAACAGTTTTCTCCTAAGATTCTTTGTCATCCTCCGTTACCAGTTAAGCTCCTCAGCATCAAGAGGAGCGTCGTTTTCTATGATCTCTTCCACGGTACCGTTTTTTACCATGATGACCTTGTCCGCGATATCCGCAAAAAGACTGTTGTGCGTTACCATCACTACAGTCTTCTTATGAACCCTGCTCTGGTCCTGAAGTATTTTTAGAATTTCCTTACCGGTATTCGTATCAAGAGCGCCCGTCGGCTCGTCGCAAAGAAGAAGCCTCGGCATCTTGGCTATAGCCCGGGCTATGGATATACGCTGCTGCTGACCTCCCGACATCTGTGAGGGGAAATTGTCCTTTCTGTCAGCAAGCCCCACCATTTCAAGTGCTTTAAGGGGATCCATGATCTCCACTCCGAGATCCTGCATCAGATCGACATTCTCGATAGCGGTCAGTGTCGGCACAAGATTATAGAACTGAAAGACAATGCCCACATCTACCGCCCTGAATTTGCCAAGTCTTTTATCATCAAAAGAGGTGATATCCTCCCCTCCGAAATAGATCTTTCCGCTGGTCGCCGCATCAAGTCCTCCCAAAAGATTCAGGAGTGTACTCTTACCTGCTCCGCTGGGTCCGAGAATAACTACAAGCTCTCCTTCCGTAATCTCAAGATTAACATCATGCAGTGCTTCGTATACGATCTGTCCTGTCCTGTATATCTTTCCGACATTTTCAAACCGTATAAGGATATCCTTCTGCTCTTCAGTTTCCATTATGACAAAATATCTCCTGAAAGTGATATTTTTGAGCAGTATATCAATAAATATGCTGCCGGCGGCGGCTGCCTCAAACTCTATAAAAATTAATATAGCATTTTTCGCCAGCTCAATACAAGGTGGAACTTCGGGGTAAACAGACAACCATCGTTATATGATCAAGGGCTTTTGCATACCAAAAACAGAATCCGGGGCATGCCCTGTAATGAAAGGCATATGAAGGATCGCTCATAGTCAAAACAGCTGCCGGAGTATATAATTGTTAAGGATCGTAAACCAACTGATGCCGGGAGGATGAGCTTGGAGCATGACAGGAGCGAAAAATCGAGGGCTTTCATAAGGAGCGACGGAAATGATTAAACGCATTCTTTTGACAGTCGCCTATGACGGTACGGATTATCACGGATTCGCAAGGCTTAAGGATGATGACCTGACAATAGAGGGCAGGCTTGAAGAGGCGCTTTCCGGTCTGCTCGGATGCCGGACTGAGGTGACAGGGGCATCCCGTACCGATTCGGGTGTCCATGCGCTCGCAAATGCCGCGGTATTTGATACTGAGAGCAGTATCCCTGTGGAGAACTTTCCGGATGCGCTGAATACAAAGCTTCCCTATGATATCCGGATCAGAAGAGCCATAGAGGTACCCGGGGATTTCCACCCCAGACATACCGATACCATTAAAACCTACCGCTATGAGATAGATAACGAAAGGATCGCTGATCCGCTTAGAGCAAGATATGCCATGCTTGTCGGGTATGCCCTTGATACTGACAGGATG
This sequence comes from uncultured Lachnospiraceae bacterium, assembly GCA_905235585.1. GTDB lineage: Bacteria > Bacillota > Clostridia > Lachnospirales > Lachnospiraceae > NK4A144. The sequence continues at coordinate 25,334 of CAJOME010000022.1, forward strand.
AACGAGGCGGGAAAGTATCTCATAGGCGAGCATGATTTCAAAAGCTTCTGCTCGGTGCATACACAGGCAGCCACTACAGTACGGACGGTTACGGATGTATGTGTCAGCCGGGATGATTCAACCGGAGAGAGGATATACATCACGGTAAAGGGACACGGTTTTTTGTACAACATGGTGCGTATCATAGCCGGAACGCTGATAGATGTCGGACGCGGAAGGCTTGCGCCTGAAGATATAACTGATATACTATATGCGGTGGACAGGACGAAAAATCCAAGCCCTACAGCAGAAGCAAAGGGGCTCACGCTGATCAGTATCAGATTTACTGAATTGGAGGAGGAATAAATGGCACTTATAGACGACGCGATAAAGGTAAAGGGTCACGGAGCTTATCTTCTCAACGGAGCCGGGATAAGCGATACCGCAGAGGTATCAAAAGAAGAGGCGCAAAAGGGGACTATAGCCTACGGCATCCTAAAGAGCCATAATAAATCCGACAATATGGAAGCCCTTAATATAAAGTTTGACTGTCTTACTTCACATGACATCACTTATGTCGGCATCATCCAGACACTAAGGGCTTCGGGGATAGATAAGTTTCCCGTTCCCTATGTGCTTACCAACTGCCACAACTCACTCTGTGCCGTCGGCGGCACAATAAACGAGGACGATCACGTATTCGGACTCTCCGCGGCAAAGAGATACGGCGGAGTATACGTGCCTCCTCATCAGGCAGTCATACATCAGTATGCAAGAGAAATGCTCGCCGGATGCGGCAGGATGATACTGGGCTCCGATTCGCATACCAGATACGGCGCACTCGGTACCATGGCTATGGGAGAAGGCGGCGGAGAGCTCGTAAAGCAGCTTCTTTCCCAGACCTACGACATCAGGCGTCCGGAGGTCGTGGCGATCTACTTAAAAGGAGAACCGTCATACGGGGTCGGACCGCAGGATGTGGCGCTCGCGCTCATAGGCAGGCTTTTCGGAGACGGTATAGTAAAGAATAAGGTAATGGAGTTTGTAGGTCCCGGGGTGGATAAGCTGTCTGTCGACTTCAGGATAGGCGTGGATGTCATGACTACCGAGACTACCTGCCTGTCTTCCGTATGGTGTACCGATGACAGGACGGAGGAATGGCTTTCGATACACGGCAGGAAGGATGCGTATTCAAGGCTTACTCCGGCAGATACCGCATATTATGATGATATAGTCGAGGTGGATCTTAGCGCCATACGTCCGATGATCGCTATGCCTTTCCATCCCTCAAACGTGTACTCGATAGATGAAGTAAACGCTAACCTCAAGGATGTGCTGCATGATGTGGAGGAGAGGGCAAAGGTTTCATTCGGCGGAAGGGTGGATGTTGACCTTACAAAGAAGATCCATGACGGAAAGCTGCTTGTAGATCAGGGGATCATAGCCGGATGTGCCGGCGGAGGGTTTGAGAATCTCTGCGCGGCGGCGGATATACTTGACGGGGCAGACATCGGTTCGGATGAATTCACCATGAGTGTTTATCCGGCTTCCATGCCGATATATGCCGAGCTAATAAAGAACGGGGCAATGACGAAGTTTGTCGATGCCGGAGTCGTGGTCAAGACCTGCTTCTGCGGTCCCTGCTTCGGAGCCGGAGACACGCCCGCGAACAATGCTTTTTCAATAAGGCATTCCACAAGAAACTTCCCCAACAGGGAAGGCTCAAAGGTGCAGAACGGACAGATATCCTCGGTGGCACTTATGGACGCAAGATCTATAGCGGCTACCGCGGCAAACAAAGGATATCTCACGGGAGCCGATAAGCTGAACGTTAAGCCCGGTACTTATAAATACTTCTTTGACAGCGCGATCTATGAAAAAAGGGTATTTGACTCCAAGGGCAGAGCGGATGCGTCTCAGGAGGTCGTACTCGGACCGAACATCAAGGACTGGCCCGCTATGGTACCGCTTACTGAAAACCTTATCTTAAAGGTAGTATCGGAGATACATGACCCGGTAACGACTACGGATGAGCTGATACCCTCGGGAGAGACCTCATCCTACAGGTCCAATCCTTTGGGGCTCGCGGAATTTACCCTCTCAAGAAAGGATCCTGAGTATGTCGGAAGGGCAAAGGCTGTCAGGGCATATGAGGAGGCGCGTGAGGAAGGGATCGAGGCTCTCGGAAAGATGCTGGAAGCATCGGCAGAGCTTAAAAAGGCATGGGATAAGATAAAAGCCGGATATACGGACGCTGACTGGAACAATACAGGTATAGGCTCCACGATATTCGCGGTAAAGCCCGGCGACGGATCTGCCAGAGAGCAGGCGGCATCCTGCCAGAAGGTGCTCGGCGGATGGGCGAATATAGCGAATGAATACGCCACAAAGAGATACAGATCGAATCTCATCAACTGGGGCATGATACCCTTTGTCATCCCTGCAGGCGAGCTGCCTTTTGCTAATCTTGACTATATCTTCCTGCCCGGCATAAGAAAGGCGGTTGAGGATAAGAGCAGCGAGATAAAGGCGGCAGCCGTCACGGATGCCGGCATGAAGGAGTTTACGCTCACGATAGGAGAGCTTACAGATCACGAGAGAGAGATCATACTTGACGGATGCCTGATTAACTTTAACAGGAAAAAGAGGTAGATATATCAGAGACGGGAAAGCCCGGTAACAGCAGGGGGGTAGTCACCGGCTCTGCGGTAATAATCCGCGGCGCGCTCCGTGTCTCCAAGCACCTCATATATCACTCCGCAGTTATAGTATGCGGCATATGAATCAGTCCCCGATACAGCCACTTTCTTACAGGAGGTGGCTGTTTCAAATTCGGACACCGCCTTGTCAAAGCCTGCATTATTCATGTAGATGAGACCGTTTAAGAAATGATAATCCGCGCTGTCTTCATATTCGTCAAAGCCTGTAAGGGCGAGCGCCTCTTTGCTTCTTCCGAGCTCCAACAGACAGTACCCATAGGTTTCTATAAGAGATTCGACATATTCGTCTTTGGTATCCGCGCCTGCTTCTATGGCTTTTTCAAAGGAGTCGGCGGCTTCTTTGTAGTTCTTCTCCACATAGTAGGTGCGCCCGATCTGAAAGTAAAGATACGGATCATCACCTTCTTCCTTTATCATCTGGCACAAGAGATCGCGGTAAAGGACAGATTTCTCCAGCATATGCGTCCTGTCGACATACCCTGTGTGACCGAGGGTGATACATATATCCTTTGCGCTGTAAGGCTCACCGGTATCGCTTACGACCTGTTCATGTACCTTGCCCTCATAATGAAACAGTCCGTTCCTGAAAAATCTTGTGATACGCTCGATACCGAGCATCGCTTTGTCTTCTTCCGTGTACTCGTTTTCACGGGTAACTCTGTATATATCCGAATCAAGTACCGATTCGTCTACATTAAACTCTCTGATATACTCATCCGTATCGATCACAAGCACCCAGTCGGCGGTTGTATGCCTAAGGCTTTCGTTGCGTGCCGCGCTGTAGTCCTTTGGCCATGAAAGCAACACCTCTTTGGCGCCATGAGCAGCAAGTATCTCATCGGTACGATCCCCGTCCATCGGCGCAGGATCTACCACGGCGACCACCTCACTGACAATTCCGTCAAGAGATCTGAGACACCTCTCCAGCTCCTCGCATTCCCCGCGCTTTATTATCATCGCCGCTCCGATACTCACGTTTTCGTCCTGTCGTACCTACGATACGAATGCTTTATTTATAAGACTATTCGTTCCAGCCCTTCCAGTCGCTGCCGTCGGAGGTCCTTATTCCGATATATTTACGTCCTCCGGCACTGTTTCCGCCACCGTCTATTATGTGCAGCAGGTTCAGAAATCGTTCAAACTCCTGCTTCGCCCTTGTATTTACCACGGAGAGTACCATGCCCGAGAATATACTCACTATACCCATCACCCAGAGTGCCGTGAGTACGATGAGAGTCGGATACTTGGGCACCAGTCCGGTCTGCGCGTATTCTATGAAAATGGGAACAAATAATCCTACTCCTACGAGGATGGATATCACGCCAAGAGTGCCAAAAAACGTACTCGGTCTTTCATCACGCAAAAGTCTGAATATGGTCTTGAGTACCTTATATCCGTCTGAATAGGTAGACAGCTTTGACGGATTGTCGGCATCCCGGTCTCTGTACTCTATCGGTATCTCCGCTATCTTGAAATTGTGCTCAAGCGCAAAGATGGTCATCTCGGTCTCTATCTCGAATCCCTTGGAGAACACGGCAAAGCTCTTTACGAAATCTCTGGAAAAAGCTCTGGCTCCGGTCATGATATCATTGACCTTTGCCTTAAAGAGCTTATTTATGAGACCTCTCACAAGCCTGTTGCCGAAGTTGTGAAAAGGTCTTTTATTCTCAGTAAAGTAACTGGACGAAAGTCTGTCTCCTATCGCCATATCCGCCCTGCCGGAAAGCACGAGACTCTGAAGCCTGGGCGCAAATGAAGCCGGATAGGTATCATCTCCGTCAGCCATGATATAACAATCGGCATCTATCTCCCTGAACATGGTCCGTATGACATTTCCCTTACCCTGGCGATATTCGTATCTGACTATAGCGCCGGCTTCTCTTGCTATATCATCCGTACCGTCTGTCGAATTGTTGTCATACACATATATCACGGCATCCGGCATTTCTTTCCTGAAATCTTCGATCACCGCTTTTATTGATTTTGCCTCGTTATAGCAGGGTATAAGCACTACTGTCTTCATTCGGTCTACTCTCCGATCTGTCTGCTTGTATTGGCTTCTGTAATCTTTCTCACGCTCAGCGCAGCAAGTGCGCAGAGCTGTCTGAACAGTAACTTTTATTGTTCCTCTGTATGATGTCTGAGATCCACTACACGCAGGGCTCCGCTATCTTTTATTGTCTCAGCTATCTCTTCTTCAGTCGGCATCACCCCGGTATCATCCGGCTCTATAAGCTTCACCACTCCGGGTACGGCTGCGTAGGGGAGCACCTTAGCTCTGAGCTGATCCTCCGACTCGTCTATTATAACAATATTTTCACCGTAGCGGACAGGATCATCCCCCACTGCATCAGAAAATTCTTTTATTATCTCTTCCTTTTCCCTTATAGTATCTCCGTAGGCTGTCTCATAGCCTGCAGGCAGGAGAGTGGATGATACATAAGCATAGTTTACCGTGGAAAGCATAAGCAATACAATGAGCGGCTGTATCCAGACCGGAAGTCTGTTATTTATCATCAGCACAAACACCGCCACATATAGCAGAGCTCCGAAATAAGTGGATATATACCTGTCGTAGCTTGAAAGAGAAAGTGCCTCCCATTCTTCAAATACAAAAAGGTATATGTATATCATCACCAAAAGATACCCGATCATACCGCAGAGTACCGCAGCAAAAGAGAGAACATCACGTACGGTATGTCCGTAGGCATACCGGTAGATCACAAGCGCGATGATAAAGACGATCAGCATGCAGGCTGCCGTAAGTCCGGCTCTGCCGTCATTGAGCCCGTATGTGAAAAGCTTCGCTGTAAAGGCTTTTATCGTGGATGCCGTATAATAGGGCCATTCACGATGTCCGCTCTGCATATTCCTGCTCAGATTGTCAGAGAGATAAGTGGTATTTCCCTTGATCCTGCAAAATACCTTCCATGAGCTCCAAAACGCCAGTGTGACAGCCGGGATAGATACGCATTCGAGCCATGACCTTGGTTCGGCAGGCTTCAGGCTCTTTATAGCATATACCGATATACAAACTGCCGCAAATATGAGACTCGTAGTCTTGAGCATGCCGAGCAGAGTGATCGATACAAGCAGTCTCATATAGTTAAATGTCCTGTCTTCGGCATCCGCGTCCTTATCATATTCAAACAGGTATGTCAGTATGCTCCCAAAGAGCATCGTGACCACTATATCAAGTCCGAGACAATGCAGGAACTGGAATGACATCAAAAAGGGCACAAGCAGTCCTACAACTACTTTGCAGACATACCTCAGTCTGTTCTCAAACCTTTCTTTATGAAGAAACGGAAGAGTCATGACGAGCATAAGCCACCACAATACGGCAAACATCGCGCTTTCGCTGTAGGCGCCTATAAGCTTGAACACCAGATAATCCATATACATCACTACGGGGAAATAGTCCCTGTAAAAGGAGCTCGCCATGCCCCCCGTAGGGACTCCGTCTATAGCATATATGTTTTTGGGTGTGATCGCCCAGGAATGAAAGTCATCGAAATTCGTGACGCGCATATGCAGACTCACGAGCCAGATAACTACAAGCATTACGGCAAAGACAGCGAGTCCCGGATCGGTAAAAGGAAGGATAAAACCCTTTTTTTCTTTATATATGATCCACGCGGCTGCAGCAAGCCCTGATATCTCCCACAGGATGAGCAGCTCTGTGATATGACTGATATGACCTGTAATGCCAAGCAGGTATCCTGCAAACATAAAAGCATACACTCCCACAGGCAGCGTCTCTGTCAGTTTTTTATTGAATTTTAACGCGATCGCATATGATATCATGATCCGGCTCTTAAAATGGTGAGGGAACGAATATCGCGCACATTATCATGAGTGCCAGATAACATGCCTGTATGATATATGCCCTGATGTCCCATGCTTTATACACGAGCGGCTTCATCTTGGTCCTGCCCTCACCTCCGTGATAGCATCTGGCCTCCATAGCCATGGCAAGGTCATTTGCGCGCCTGAACGCGGAGACAAAAAGAGGGACAAGAAGGGGCACCATCGCCTTCACCCTGCGCACCATGCCACCCGACTCAAAGTCCGCGCCCCTTGCCTCCTGCGCCTTGATTATCTTATCTGTCTCCTCCAAAAGGATCGGTATAAATCTCAGTGCAATGGACATCATCATGGCGATCTCATGCACCGGAAGCTTAAAGACCTTTAGGAATCCAAGCCCCTTTTCCAGTCCATCCGTAAGGTTATTGGGAGTAGTGGTGAGCGTCAAAAGCGTCGATCCCAGTATCAGGTATATCAGCCTCACAGCGGTATAGACCGCATTCTTCAGCCCCTCATAAGTGATCGTAAAGCGCCATATCTGCACCAGCGGTCTGCCTGTCGTAAGGAAAAGATTAAAGACAACCGTGATCAGCATGATAAAGAATATCGCCTTCATACCCCTTACAATGTATCTGAAGGGCACATTTGACAGCTTTATCAGTATGATGAGAAATACTGTGGCAAGAGCATAGCAGGCAATATTCTGCGATATGAACAGTGAGATGATGAACACCATGGTCCCCATGAGCTTTACTCTGGGATCAAGACGGTGGAGGCTCGATGTCGTCTGATAGTATTGTCCGAGAGTGATATCCCTGATCATAGATCCACCGCCTCCAGCACGGAGTCCGTGGCTTCGGGTATCGTTATTGCCGTAGAGTCTACGTTAAAGCCGGCTCTCTTCAGTCCACGCATTACATAGGTCACTCTCGGAGCCGCCAGTCCTATGGTCTCGAGCTTTGACGCATGATAAAACACTTCTCTCGGAGTACCGTTCATAAATACCCTGCCCTTATCCATCACGATGATACGCTCGGCATATTCGGCCACATCCTCCATAGAATGTGATACAAGCACTATAGTGATACCCTGCTCTTCATGCAGCTCATTTACAAGTCCGAGTATCTCATCCCTTCCCTCGGGGTCGAGTCCGGCCATAGGCTCGTCAAGGATAAGCACCTCAGGCTTCATAGCGAGCACTCCGGCTATCGCCACCCGTCTCTTCTGTCCGCCCGAAAGATCAAACGGAGATACGAAATAGTATTCATCGGGGAGCTTCACCGCCTTAAGGGCGGCATACGCCGAAAGCTCCGCTTCCTTTTCGCTGAGACCGATGTTCTTAGGTCCGAAGCATACATCCTTAAATACCGTTTCCTCAAAGAGCTGGTGCTCGGGATACTGGAATACGAGCCCGACCTTGCCGCGCAGTCCGCGCATGTTGTAATCACTATCGTATATATCTTCGCCGTTGAAATAGATATGACCCGAGCTTGCTTTAAGCAGACCGTCAAGATGCTGCACGAGGGTGGACTTGCCGGAGCCGGTGTGTCC
>CAJOME010000023.1 GCA_905235585.1 uncultured Lachnospiraceae bacterium
TCCCAAGGGTTGGGCTGTTCGCCCATTAAAGCGGTACGCGAGCTGGGTTCAGAACGTCGTGAGACAGTTCGGTCCCTATCCGGCGCAGGCGTAGGATATCTGAGGGGAGCTGTCCTTAGTACGAGAGGACCGGGATGGACGGATCACTGGTGGACCTGTTGGGGCGCCAGCCCCATGGCAGGATGGCCAAATCCGGATGGGATAAACGCTGAAGGCATCTAAGCGTGAAGCCCTCCTCAAGATGAGATATCCGCGGACTTAAATGTCCGGGAGGCCCCCTGGAGAGTACAGGGTAGATAGGATGGAGGTGTAAGTGCCGAAAGGTATTCAGCTGACCATTACTAATAGGCCGAAGACTTGTCCTTGTTCACTTTTCTCACATCTCAGCGTTTCGTTTAGTATTCTATTGTCAAAAGTGTATGGCCCAGTGGCTCAGTTGGTTAGAGCGCCGCCCTGTCACGGCGGAGGTCGTCGGTTCAAGTCCGTCCTGGGTCGTTAAAGGATTACTGATGAAGAGATCCTTCAACCGTAGTTCTTTGATATTTATTCTCAGTAGCAGTTATATGGGATCTTAGCTCAGCTGGGAGAGCATCTGCCTTACAAGCAGGGGGTCACAGGTTCGAGCCCTGTAGGTCCCATTATTAGAAGATAAAGAGTCGATGCAGATCAGGCTAGTCTCGGAAATCTTCGATTCTCGTATCGCCACACAGGCATGCGGGGCATGCCGATGTGGCTCAATTGGCAGAGCAGCTGATTTGTAATCAGCAGGTTAACGGTTCGAGTCCGCTCATCGGCTTTTTCAAAGTTTATCTTTGAAGTGGGTGGTTTCCCGAGTGGCCAAAGGGGACAGACTGTAAATCTGCTGCAAATTGCTTCGGTGGTTCGAATCCACCACCACCCATAGAGCTGGATGCTCATAATGCCGCGGGGTGGAGCAGTCTGGAAGCTCGTCGGGCTCATAACCCGAAGGTCACAGGTTCAAATCCTGTCCCCGCTACTGTGGTTAAAGCCACTATGCCCTGATAGCTCAGTTGGTAGAGCAAGGGACTGAAAATCCCTGTGTCGCCGGTTCGATTCCTGCTTAGGGCACAAAAGCCAGATCGATAAGATCTGGCTTTTATTATTTGATTTAATCAGTGAATATTGATAGACTAACTATATCTGTGACCCAGTTGAAGGATGGAAGGAAATAATGAGAGTTCTAGTTACCGGAGGAACCGGAATGGTCGGTTCCCATTTCATGAACAGTTATATAAAAGAAGGCAACGAGGTGATCGGTATAGCCAGAAACTCGGCATCGAGCAGGATGGCAGCCATACAGGATGATATGATCATACGCTGCGATATACTTGAAAGAGATGCTCTGATGAGGATATTTAAGGATTTTAAACCGGATATCGTCATACATATGGCTGCGCAGGCTTTTAACGGAGACTCCTGGAATCTCGAATATGTCACGCATAATACAAACTATATCGGGACTCTCAATGTGTTGTATTGTTGCAGGGAAGCCGTACCGGAGGCAAAGGTACTGCTTGCCTGTTCCAGTGCGGAATACGGAAACATAAAAGAAGAAGACTGTCCGTTAAAGGAAGACAGATTACTGACCCCGCATACACCATATGGTGTTTCCAAGGCAGGTGTGGAGAACCTCGGCAGACAATATGCCCTGAATTACGGCATGAAGGTTTTCCTGCCCAGAATGTTCATACATGTAGGAACCGGACATCCCCCGGCTACAGCTATACAAAATTTTGCGAGACAACTGGCACTTATCAAGGCAGGCAAGCTGAAGCCGGAGATACATGTCGGAAATCTCACAACATACAGAGATTATATTGATGTCAGAGACGGGGTAAGGGCCATGAGGCTCCTGATGGAAAAGGGCAATCCCGGAGAGCCGTATAATATATGTAATGGAAAGGCATATCAGATACAGGAGATACTGGATATGCTTGTGGAGATATCGGGAACAAATGCAAAGGTCGTAAGCGATAAAAAGCTTTTCAGAGTGGCTGATGAGCCTCTGCTTTTAGGTGATGATACCAGGATCAAAGCCCTGGGGTATAAGAGAGAATACAGCATGAAGAAAACCCTGGAGGATGTATTTGCCGATTGGGAGAGTCGTATATGACATATGAAAACGTGACAATCCTTCTTCCCGCCATGGATGAGACATACAGCATGAGAGAAACCGTAGAGACTATACTCCATACCTGCAGAAGAAAAGATCTCTGCGAATTTATTTTTCTCTTATGCGACAGGACGACGGAGGAGTCAAGAGAAACTGCCGAAAAGCTTATAGAAGAATACAGTGCTTTTATTCCCATGTACATTCATGAACAGGAGCTGCCGGGAGTGGGCGGTGCCATCCGTGAAGGCATCATGCTTGCTAAGGGAAGCCATGTAGTCATGATGTCCACGGATCTTGAGACAGATCCGAATGTGATAAGGACATTTATAGCAGGAGCAAAGAAATATCCGGACAGGATAATAACCGCATCAAGATGGAGAAAAGGCGGCGGCTTCGAACAGTATAACAAGGTAAAGCTTGTATGCAATCTTATTTTTGAACGCAGCATAGGTATACTTTACGGGGTAGGATTGTCCGATCTGACATATGCCTTCCGGATCTTTCCCACCGGGCTGATGCAATCGATAAAATGGGAAGAGCTGAAGCATCCGTTTTTCCTGGAAACCGCATTGAAGCCGTTAAGACTCGGAACAGAATTCGTTGAAATACCGGCTCATTGGAAAGCGCGTACCGAGGGAGTGAGTCAGAACAGTTTTTTTGCCAATTTTAAGTATTTCAAAACAGTCTTTCATAACAGATTTCTGAATGAGAAAGACATATTGAAATGAGAGGGAGATCTATTAAATCATTCAGTTTTTCAACCGATACTGACAGGGCCCGGATCCTGTCGCTTTGTGTTTTTTCTGTTCTTGTTCTGCTGCTGGGATGGCAGAGTGATGATTCCTTTCACGGATATGTAATGGTGAAGCATCTTTTGGAAGGGAATGGATTTGTTTATAACATTGGAGAAAGAGTCTGTGCCACGACAGGTCCGTTGTACACACTGTCCTGCGCTCTGCCCTATGCTGTTACGGGGGAGATATTTTTCACTACCATAATACTGGACGTGATCTACAGCACACTGGCATATTATATCTTTGCTTATAAGATATGCAGTACAAGAGAACAGGTGCTCACCGGTTTTTTTGCCTTCACCGGTTCAAAAGCATTTATGACATATACGACATCCGGATTGGAAAACAGTCTTTTATTCCTGTTTATGGGACTGTTCATATGGCAATATATGAAGAGAGACTATTTTGACGGCAGACAGCTTTTGCTTTTGGCACTTACCTTTTCGGGGCTTGCTCTGACAAGAATGGATAATGTGCTTTTTTTCATTCCGGCCATAGTATATGTTTACTTATTCAAAAGAGATAATACTTCTTTTATCAAATGTGTAGTTATCGGTCTGCTGGGTCTGCTTCCGTTTTTTATCTGGGAGATCTTTTCATTTATTTACTTTGGGTCGTTTGTTCCAAATACGGCATATGTGAAGATAGGAACGGGGATCGCCCTGACCGATTATATAAAGCATGGCATATTGTATTACTGGTATACTCTTCTGAATGATGTCATAGTACTCGTGATACCTTTTGTCTTTATTATCCTGACAATCATACTGCATAAGGCGAAGTACCTTCTCATATCCGTCGGGATAGTATTATATGGGCTCTATCTTTTGAGCATAGGCGGAGACTTTATGATGGGGCGCCATTTCACCGGCATGCTGTATATTTCCGTGCTTGCCGCTGTCAAAATGATGAACAGGGAAAAAGACTATTTTGATACGATAAGAAAAATGAGAGCGTTTTTTTCTACCGCAGTCATCATATGCCTGATATGGTCCGTTACTTTTTGTAACACGATCGGGACACAGTATCTCTACGGTCACATATTCACAAGCAACATATCGGACGAAAGAGAATTTTACAGTCAGACCACCGGCTTTTTTAACAATATAAGGAGTCTGATAAAGACCGGAAAAACATGCTGGGAGGACACCTGGGATGACAGCGGTCTCGATTATATAAGAAGAGAAGAGTTTAAGGGCAGCATAGTAGACAACGCACCCGGGATACTTGTGTATTTAAATTCGGATATTTATCTTAATGATACCTATTGTCTGGGAGATCCGTTGCTCTCAAGGCTGCCGGCAGTTTATAATCCTTCATGGAGAGTCGGACATCTTAAAAGAGTATGTCCCGAGGAATATCGATACTCTGTTGAGGAAGATAAGAACCTGATAAGTGATCCTGATCTGCGGGATTATTATGATAAGATCCTGCTTATAACAAGGGGAGAGATATTTTCGACAGAGAGGCTTAAGGCAGTCATAGACCTGAATATGGGGAAATACGACTATCTTGTGGAAAGCTATGTAAGCAGACACCCGGAAACAGTAAGGTCTGAGGAGTGATTATGAAAAGAAAAAAATGGGTATCAACGGTCGTTTTAGCATGTATGATCATGGCTGTCGGATGCGGAAGTGATGCTCCAGCAAAAGAAACAGCAGAGGAACAGCCCTCAGATGAAACCGTACAGACAGAAGATATCATAGCTGACAAAAGCATTGCTGATGAAAAAGCAGAGCAGACGGATGCCGCACCACTTGATGCAAAGGAACAGCTTAAGTCGGATATCTCCGACATGAAGATCACCTATCGGTTTGATGAGGCAGAAGAGATACTAAACGGTGAAGAGATTTCCGGATGGCTCATGGATCTGCCAGATGGATCGATATCCGTAAATGAGACACCTGCCAAAGAATATGTGGCGTCACTCGCAAAAAAACATGATACCTTTGGTCAGACCCGCAGCTTTATGACACACGCAGGAGAGACCATTAACGTATCAGGCGGTGACTATGGTTACTGGATGGACAGAGTGAGTACCAGACAGGAGCTGATCGATCAGATACTGACCGGACAAAGTGCCGAGCTGACCCCGGTATATTACGGTACCGCATCGAAATACGGAAGTGATGATATAGGCAGTACTTATGTAGAGATCAATCTCGGAGATCAGCATTTATGGGTATATCAGGATGGTTCGGTAGTAAACGAGAGCGATTTTGTTTCCGGAGGGCTCTTTAAGGGAAACAATACGCCCGACGGAACCTACGCGATCACATATAAGGAAAGAGATGCCACCCTGGTAGGGCAGGGCTATGAGTCTGCCGTAAAATACTGGATGCCATTTAACGGAAATATAGGGATGCATGATGCGTCCTGGAGAAGTACCTTTGGCGGTCATATCTACTATATGAACGGTTCTCACGGCTGCATCAATCTCCCGCCGGACAAGGCAAGGGAGATATATGATCAGGTGGAAAAGGGCGAACCGGTAGTAGTCTACGGCGGGATAACAAAAGAGCAGGCAGCTTCGACTCTTTCGCTTGATGAGCAGATACAGGCGGCTCAAAAGGGATATATCTCCATGACACCTGAGCTGCAGGCGAAGATATATGAACAGCAGGGCATGGATCCCGCGACAGCTGCCGCGCAGGTTCAGGCGCAGCAGCTGCTCCAGCAGCAGGTACAGCAGATGGCGGAGCTGGCAGCTCAGCAGCAGGCTGCAATGGCCGAAGCCGCGCAAAACGTGGGACAATGATACAGGAGCTTACGGTGCTCACCGGATCAGATGTACGCCCTTTTCATATGCCGGGACATAAGAGAAGGTCCGATGGGTCATGGATAGAGGAGATATACAGATACGACATCACCGAGATAGACGGCTTTGACAATCTGCAGGAACCTGCAGGTCTTATAGCGGATATCGAAAAGGGCTTTGCGGAGTATTACGGTGCCGACAAAGCACATCTTCTGGTAAACGGGAGTACCAGCGGCATATTATCGGCAATATCGGCTGTCGTACCTCATCGGGAGCTGCTCCTAATGGATAGGGGTGCTCATCAAAGCGCATTTAATGCGGCCTTTCTGGGGGAGCTCAGGACGGCTTATATGAAAAGAGCAACCATTGACGGATATGAGATATCCGCCTGTGTTTCACCGGAAGAAGTCAGCCGGATGCTGCAAGCCGCAGCGGAAAAACAGGATCTGCCAAAAGCGGTCTTTTTGACTTCTCCTACTTATGAAGGCTTTATCGCTGATACGGAAAAGATAGCGGATCTGGTACATGAGCATGATATACCGCTGATAGTCGACGGAGCACACGGAGCGCATATGAGTGTTTCCAAAAAGGCGGACATCACCGTGGTAAGTCTGCACAAGACCCTGCCGGCGCTGACACAGCTTTCAGTCCTGCTGGTAAACGGGAGTCTTGTAGACGACGCATATATAAAGAGGTATATCAACATCTTTCAGACCAGCAGCCCGTCGTATATCCTGATGGCGTCCGCCGAAAAGTGTCTGGAATATCTTAAAGAAAAGTCCGGACCGGCGAAAGAGTCACTGGATAAAGAGCTGGACAGGGTTTATTCGCTGAAGAGCAGATTGAGGAAAATAGACATCATCGGACCCGAATATGTCGGAAAAGACGGGATATGCGGATATGACAAAAGTAAGATAAACCTGGTTGACAGATCCGGCAGGGCAGACGGACAGCTGATATATGATACGCTGCGGGAAAAAGGCGGTATACAGCCGGAGATGGCAATGGGATATGATTGCCTCCTTATGACAAGCGTAATGGATACACATGAAAGCATAGACATTCTACTGGATGCGATCAAGACGGCGGATCGGGAAATATGACGATATATGAAGCAATGACAGCACCTTTTGAATATACAGATCAGAAAAAAGCCGCAGGAAGAGTGGCAGCGGAATCCGTGACAGCCTATCCGCCGGATATACCGATCCTCATTGCCGGGGAGACGATAACCCCCCGTCATATAGAGGATATAAGGAGGGTTACGCAAAAGGGCGGCAGGATCATCGGAACTTATGAAAACAAATTGAAAGTAGTAAAAAATTGAAATATATTTTTTATCTCACGGGAAAAAGTTCATCCGGAAAAGACAGTATATACAGAGAATTGCTGGAAGACACCTCTCTCAGGCTGCAGCCGGTACTCTTGTGTACGACCAGGCCCAAAAGGCAGGGTGAGACAGAAGGAAAAGAATACCACTTTGCTGACGAGGCCTATTATCGTAAGGTCAAACAGGCCGGAGAAGTGATAGAATGCAGGACGTATAACACTGTACACGGTCCGTGGAGATACTTTACCTTAAGTACATCTGTTGATGAAAACAGGGATTATTATCTCGGAATAGGTACACTGGAGTCTTATACAAAGATACGCGGATATTTCGGAGATGACAGAGTAATACCGATATATATTGAAGTAGAGGACGGAGACAGGCTTATCCGTGCCATAGGGAGAGAGCGCGCCACAGGCAGACCCGATTACAAGGAGATGTGCAGACGCTTTCTCGCGGACGCAGAGGATTTTTCCGAAGAAAAACTGAAAGCCGCCGGCATAGACAGTGAAAACCGATATGAGAATGCAGATCTGAGCGAATGCGTAGACAGTATCAGGAGTACGATCAGTGGATATCAAGGTAAATAATATAGAACAGACCTTACAGCCGGAAGCGATAAAGGCATCACAGGATACGGGAAGCGATGCTTTTAAGTTCGCGCTCATGTCCAGTATAGAAGAGACTGAGCTGCAGGAGAGACTGACAAATCTCATGGGAGAGATCACGGCTGAGGGTGAGATCATATCCAAGCGCAAGAATATAAAAGATATGCGGCGATACAGGGCTCTGGTCAAGGATTTCATGAACGAAATACTGAATCGGTCTCATAAGTTTTCGAGACAAAACTTTCTGGATAAAAAAGGCAGGCACAGAGTGTACGGGATCATTAAACTCGTAGATCAGAATCTGGATGATCTGGCGACCGAGCTCTTAAAGGATGAGAGCGACAATCTGGCCATACTTGCAAAGATCGGAGAGATCAGGGGTCTGCTGATAGACCTGCTCATGTAATGAAAAGCTTTGACGATTTCAAAAACGAGAGTTTTTTGACCGGGTTCTTCAGGACAGCTATAGATAACGGCTCTTTAGGTCAGTCGTATATCCTGGAGGGGGTAAGAGGCACAGATAAGGCAGGACTGGCGCTTGCGGTGGCAGCGGTTCTTTTATGCACGGACAGAAAGGGCTGTTCTCCGTGCGGCAAATGTCATGCCTGCAGGATGATGGAAAGCGGTAATCATCCCGACTGTATAACGCTGGTACATGAAAAACCAAAAACTGTTTCCGTAAAGGAAGTAAGGGAGCAGATCGTCGTTAATACAGATATCAGACCATATTACGGCGGACGAAAGATATATATGATACCGGATGCCCAATATATGAATATACAGGCTCAGAACGCCCTTCTTAAAACAATTGAAGAGCCACCGTCCTATGCCGTATATTTTATCCTTACAACGGATCAGGAACTGCTGTTACCTACGATACGCTCCAGATGCGTGACGCTTTCCTTCAGAGAAGAGCCGGTATATGAGCCCGAAGATGAAGAAACAGAGGCAATATACAGACAGCTTGACAGTATCCTGATGCGGGAAGAGACCGAGGATACCGGTCGGATATCGGAATTTGCAAAGGAGCTGGGTAAGGAAACGCCTGAGCGACTGATGGACATACTGACATATATAGAGCTGTCCTGCCATGATGCGCTGTTTATGAAATCCGGGGCGGATTTGACAGGAAAAGCCGCAACGGGATATATTGGAAAAATGTCGGAAATGACCTATGAAGGACTGGAAAAGATATTACAGTCCGTGAGCAGGATCAGACAGGACATACGGACAAATGTTACGGCAGAGACAGTATTGTTTTCGCTGTTGCTGCAGTTAAAGGATACGGTTTGAGGTAAGCTATGACAGATGTGATATGTGTTAGATTCAGGACAGCAGGAAAGATATACTATTTTACTCCGGGTGATCTGGAGATAAAAAGAGGTATGAACGTGATAGTCGAGACTGCGAGAGGCAAGGAATTCGGCCGCGTGGTATCGGATACCAGACAGGTGGATGAAGAAAAACTGAAAAGTCCGCTAAAGCCGGTCATACGTATAGCCACAGAGGAGGATGCCGATCAGGAGACAGTAAACCGGATACGAGAAAAGGATGCCTTCAATATCTGTAAAGAAAAGATATCGGCGCATGGGCTGGAGATGAAGCTGATCGATGCCGAGTACACCTTTGACGGCAGCAAGCTGCTCTTTTATTTCACGGCAGACGGCAGAGTGGATTTCAGAGAGCTTGTAAAGGATCTGGCAAGTCAGTTCAAGACACGGATAGAGCTCAGGCAGATAGGTGTAAGAGATGAGACCAAGATAATAGGCGGTATGGGTATATGCGGCAGAGAGCTGTGCTGTCACGCGTATCTTTCGGACTTCGCGCCGGTATCGATCAGGATGGCCAAAGAGCAGAACCTCTCTCTCAATCCCGCAAAGATATCGGGAGTCTGCGGCAGACTGATGTGCTGTCTCAGAAACGAGGAGGAGACCTACGAATATCTTAACCGCAGGCTGCCGGGTGTAGGAGATTTTGTGACCTGCGTCGACGGAACAAAGGGAGTGGTAGAGTCCGTAAACGTACTCAGACAGAAAGTAAAGGTGATAGTGGATGAGGGCGATGAGAAAGAAATAAAAGAATACCCCGTCGAAGAGCTCTCTTTCAAACCCCGCAGGCACAACGGACAGGGTAAAGACGGTAAGAAAAAGAACCGCGAGGAGTCATCGGAGGAAAAGGAGCTCGAGGCATTGGAAACTCTGGAGGCAAAGGAAGGCTCCGGTTCAAAGCTGGATGAATAAGGACTCCTTCCTGAAAGCAGGGGAGCGCCTGGATGATCTGCAAAGGAACGGCCTGTTCATAATACAGGATCCGAAGGGATTCTGCTTTGGGATGGATGCGGTATTATTGTCCGGATTTGCGGCTGAAAGGATGGGCTCCGGTAAGGACAGGCTGTTGGATCTGTGCACAGGAAACGGTATAATAGCGATACTGCTGTCTGCCAAGACAGATGTGTCGCATATCGTGGGCATGGAAATACAGCCGGATGTGGCCGGGATGGCAGAACGCAGCGTGAAAATGAACGCATTGGAGTCCAGAATAGATATACTTACATGCGATGTAAAAAAGGCGGCGGAAGCGGTATCGGCCGCCTCTTTTGATACAGTGACGGTAAATCCCCCGTATTTCAAAAAGGGACACGGGCTCATCAATCCCGGGGACGCGAAGACCATAGCCAGACATGAGATAAGCTGTACCCTGGAAGACATACTGGCTGCAGCTGCATATGCACTTAAGGATGGCGGATCCTTTTACATGGTACATAAGCCCCAGAGGCTGACGGATATACTGTGTCTGATGCGTAAAGTAAAGCTGGAGCCTAAAGTCTTAAAGCCCGTATATCCCCGTATTTCGTCAGAGCCGTCAATGATCCTTATAGAAGGCAGAAAGGGCGGAAATGCCGAGTTACGGATGGAAAAGCCACTGATAATATACGGAGAAGACGGAAAATATACCGGGGAAATGTACACGATCTATGGATACTGAGGAAAACAGCAGGGGAAAACTGTATATCTGTCCCACCCCGATAGGCAATCTGGGCGATATCACTGAGAGAACGCTGGATATACTGCGTTCGGCAGATATCATAGCCGCCGAAGATACCAGAAATACCCTGCGTCTCTTGAACCATTTCGGGATAAAGAGCCATCTGACCAGCTATCATGAGTACAACAGATACGATAAGGCAGAGGAGCTGATAAAACTGCTTTTGGAGGGAAAGAACATAGCCTGTGTGACCGATGCCGGTACCCCGGGCATATCCGATCCCGGAGAGATCCTTGTCGCGGAATGCGTCGCATCCGGGATAGAGGTGGTGTCCCTGCCGGGAGCGACAGCTTTTGTGACGGCACTGACAGCATCGGGACTGCCCACAGGCAGATTTGTCTTTGAGGGCTTTCTGCCTAAAGACAAGAAGGAAAAACAGAAGGTACTGGATGATCTGCGGGAGGAAACACGTACCATCATACTCTATGAGGCGCCGCACCGCTTAAAAGGCACACTTATGACCCTCGAGGAAGCATTGGGAGCGGATCGCAGGGCAGCCCTCTGCAGAGAGCTTACAAAGATCCACGAGGAAATCCTGCGCCTTACCATAGGAGAAGCGGTGGCTTATTATGCCGAAAAAGAGCCAAAAGGGGAGTATGTTCTTGTGATAGAGGGCAGATCCGCAGATGAGCTGATCCGGGAGAAGAGGAAGGTCTATGACGAAATATCCGTGAAGGAGCATTTTGAGAGGTATATCAGCTCCGGAATGGACAAAAAAGAGGCTATGAAAGCGGTTGCGGAGGATAGAGGAGTCACAAAAAGGGAGATTTACAGAGAATTATTGCAAAATAATTAACAATCCTGTAGCATTTTCCTTGACAAACGGAGCCTATGTGGGTATAAATGATGTTGTGGTAACAATCATGTGCCATAAGTTTTAATCTTTTTTCATTAGAGGAGGAGTTCATCAAATGAACAAGACAGAATTAGTAGCTGCAATCGCTAAGAAGGCAAACATCTCAAAGAAGGATGCGGAGAATGCACTTAAGGCTTTCACAGATACAGTTGGAGCACAGCTCAAGAAGGGCGACAAGATCCAGCTTGTAGGCTTTGGTACATTTGAGGTAGCTAAGAGGGCTGCTCGTGAGGGAAGAAATCCTCAGACAGGCGCTACAATGAAGATCGCTGCTTCAAAGGCACCTAAGTTCAAGCCCGGCAAGGCTCTTAAGGATCTTGTAAACAAGAAGTAATTTTTGTAAACGGATTTTTAGGAATCGGTTAAGCGTCTGTCTTTGGACAGGCGCTTGTTTTGTAAGGAAAAGATATGAGACTCGATAAATATTTAAAAGTATCCAGACTGATAAAGAGGCGCACAGTGGCAAACGAAGCCTGTGACGCAGGACGTGTCACGGTAAACGGCAGGACAGCAAAGGCCGGAGCTGATATCAAGCCCGGCGATGAGATAGCCATCGCTTTCGGTGACAAGACCGTAAAAATCAGAGTAGTCTCTGTCGCTGAAACAGTAAAAAAGGAAGAAGCTCAGGGAATGTACGAATATATCTGAAATACGTAACTATTGCACAAAAGCCTACGAGGATTTTCTCCTGAAATGCCTGATCAAACCAATTTTTCTTTGACAAACATAGTCCATTGTGATACCCTGTTTACATAATTTTTAAATTGGGGGATTGGTTTTTGAGAGCAGGCAAAAGAAAAGCTGCAATGTACAGGACTGTCCGGCACAACAGGCCGGCTGTGTTTGCCATATCCGTCATCGTAGGTCTGCTCATAGCCGTAATAGGGTTTGACAGTAAAACTCTTATAGAAAAGGATCACATATTGGAGCAGCGGCAGGAAGAGCTTACTGCGCAGCTTAAATATGAGCAGGATCGTACAGAGGAGCTCGCCGAATTCGAAAAATACACCAAGACCAAAAAGTATGCCGAAGAAATGGCTAAGAAAAAGCTGGGTCTGGTCCATGATAATGAGATAATCTTCAAATCCTCAGATGGTAACTGAAGCAAGGCAAAAGGTTAAAGAGTACTTACAGCTCAATCACATGATATGCGAAGGAGAGCATGTCTGTGTAGCGGTTTCGGGAGGCGCAGACAGTATGTGCCTTCTTTTTTTGATGAAGGAGCTCTCGGAAGAGACCGGCTTCACCGTTTCGGCTGTGCATGTGGAGCACGGTATCCGTGGAGAAGCATCGCTTTCGGATATGGAGTACGTAAGGGAGCAGTGTGTCATACTTAACATCCCTTTGGATATATGCCGGACAGATGCTGTAACGATAGCTGCAAGGACAGGCGCTACCCTTGAAGAGGCGGCAAGAAATGAGCGGTATCGCATATTTGATGAAATACAGGGTGATAAGATAGCACTGGCTCATCATATGAACGATCAGGCTGAGACAGTATTGTTTAACCTTATCCGGGGTACGGGCATAAGAGGTCTCCGCGGGATAACACCGGTAAGGGGGAGATATATAAGACCTCTGCTCTGTCTGAACAGACAGGAGATCGAAGCATACTGCCACGCAAACGGGATATGCTATCGGCATGATGCCACAAACAACGATACCGGCCTCTCGCGAAACCGGATCAGACTTAACGTGATCCCTGAGCTTGAAATAATAAATGACAGTGCGGTAGAGCATATATGTGATAGTGCGGCGCAGCTTTCAGAGGCAGAGACTCTTCTTGAAGCACTGACCGATGAAGCGGCTGAGGACTGTACAGAATATGACAGGGATATGGCAGTAATAGATATAAACAAGCTTGAGGGTCTGCATCCTGCACTTGCTTCCCGTGTCATAAAAAAAGCTTTGGTATACGTGTCCGGAAGAGCGAAGGATATCGGCAGGAAGCACATAAACGCCGCTCTCTTAGTGGCACGGGGACAGTCCGGCAGGCAAGCCGCTCTCATTTACGGTATAAAGGTCAGAAAGGAATTTCGAAAGCTTTTGATAGCAGGCTCCGGCTATTATGAACGGACGGATACGGTACCGGTGGATATGCCCCGGCTTGGATTTGATATCCTGAACCGGAGGAAAGTATCCGATGAAGATATTCTTAATTGTAACGGCTACACGAAATACATAGATTATGCTAAAATCAAAGATACTGCAAATCTGGCGATCCGACACAGGCAGCCGGGAGACCGGATATCCATACGGGGTGGCAGCAAAAAGCTCAAGGATCTGTTGATAGAAGAGCAGCTTCCCATAGAAAAAAGAGACAGGATATTCGTTATCGCGCTTGGTTCCGATATCGTGTGGGTACCGGAGCTTGGCAGACTGGGTGAGCGATACAAGGTTACTGAAGAAACAGATAAGATTTTAAGAATGGAGATAATACATGGCTGATAAACTATCAATCCTATTCAAAGAAGAGGATGTAAACAAAAGGATTGCCGAGCTGGGAGCGGAGATAACAAAGGAGTATGCCGGAAAAGAGCTGGTGCTCGTATGTATACTTAAAGGAGCAGCACCATTTGCATGTGAGCTGGCAAAGAGGATAGATCTGCCGGTACAGCTGGAGTTCATGCGGTGTTCCAGCTACGGTAACGAGACCGAAAGCTCGGGAGTCGTAAAGATCTCACTGGATCTGGAGCAGCCTATAAGGAATCAGCATATCCTTGTTGTGGAGGATATCATAGACACAGGCAGGACCATGAACTATCTTTTGGAGATCTTAAAGCAGAGAGGACCCGCTTCCGTTAAGCTCTGCGCACTCCTGGACAAGCCCGACAGAAGAGTCGTGGATGTGGATATAGATTATACCGGATTTGTGATCCCTGACGAATTTGTGGTCGGATACGGTCTGGATTATGCTCAGAAATACAGGAATCTGCCATACATCGGTGTAGTAGAGCCGGAGGGATGATAAATTGAGAAGTTCTAACAAAAGCATTGGCATATATTTTATTATAGTTGCAGCGATTCTGCTGCTCATCTCTTTCATGTCAGGTAATATGTCGGAGAAGGACAGCTACACTTACAACACTTTTCAGAAGGATCTTACAGAAAAAAACGTCAGCGATGTCCGTCTTACCCCTTATACGGAGACGCCTACCGGTGAGATCTCCGTTACCTTGAAAAACGGAGAGATACACAAGCTGTTCGTGGCGGATATCACAGAGGCCGAGAAGGAGATGAAGCAGTCCTTCCCCGGCTTTTCAGAGAGCGAAGTAGCAAGAGAAAGCTTTCTAATAGTATACGGTATACCCATACTCGTATCCATCGTGGTCATAATGATCATCTTTGCCATGACAAATTCACAGAATGCAGCGGCATCCGGCGGCGGCAGGATGATGAGCTTCGGTAAAAGCCGGGCAAAGATGGTGTCTCCCGGTCAGACGCAGATCTCCTTTAAGGATGTGGCCGGACTTGTGGAAGAAAAGGAGGATCTGGAGGAGATCGTAGATTTCCTTAAAAATCCGGCGAAATATACTGCTGTCGGAGCAAGGATACCTAAGGGTGTAATACTGGTGGGTCCTCCCGGAACCGGAAAAACCCTGCTGGCCAAGGCAGTAGCAGGTGAAGCCGGAGTGCCGTTCTTTTCAATATCAGGTTCTGACTTTGTAGAGATGTTTGTGGGTGTAGGTGCTTCAAGAGTGAGGGATCTCTTTGCGGAGGCAAAGAAAAACTCTCCCTGTATAGTATTCATCGACGAGATCGACGCTGTGGCGAGACGCAGAGGCACAGGTCTCGGCGGAGGTCATGATGAAAGAGAGCAGACACTCAATCAGCTGCTGGTCGAGATGGACGGCTTTGGAGTAAATGAAGGCATCATAGTAATGGCTGCGACCAACAGAGTGGATATTCTTGATCCGGCTATCATGAGACCCGGACGATTCGACCGCAAGGTAGGAGTAGGCTCTCCCGATGTCAGGGGCAGAGAGGATATCTTAAAGGTGCATGCCAAAAACAAGCCTCTGGGAGATGATGTGGATCTCACCCAGATAGCACAGACGACTGCCGGGTTTACCGGAGCCGATCTGGAAAATCTTTTAAATGAAGCTGCCATAAGAACGGCAAAGAACGACAAGGCATATATCACTCAGGAGGATATCAAAGCATCCTTTGTAAAAGTCGGTATCGGCAACGAAAAAAGAAGCAAAATCATTTCCGATGAAGAGAAAAAGATCACGGCTTATCATGAGGCCGGGCATGCCATCCTCTTCCATGTGCTGCCGGGAGTGGGTCCCGTATACAGTATATCCATCATTCCCACCGGCATGGGAGCAGCGGGCTATACCATGCCGCTTCCCGAAAAGGATGAGATGTTCCGCACCAGATCTAAGATGCTCAATCAGATCGTAGTCGATCTCGGAGGAAGAGTGGCCGAGGAAATGATATTTGGCAGCGATGATGTGACAACAGGCGCATCTCAGGACTTCAAGCAGGCGACCAAGCTTGCCAGAAGAATGGTCACGACCTACGGAATGAGTGATAAGATCGGTGTGATGAGCTACAATGAGGATGATGATGAGGTATTCATCGGCCGCGACCTTGCTCACGGCAGAAGTATGTCCGAAGAAACCCTCAGAGAGATAGATCTGGAGGTAAAGCGCATTATTGATGAGTGCCACGAGAAGGCGCGCACGATCATAAATGAGCACAGGGATATCCTTGACCGAACCGCGGAGCTGCTCTTACAGAAGGAAAAGATAAATATGGAAGAGTTTAATGCTCTGTGGGTGGCAGATTAAAGGCTTCTTTCATTGAATGCTACGCACAGCGGAACACATAGGAGGTGTTCGCGAAGGAAACAGTATCTCCGTCTGTGATCTCCGCTGTTTCGTTTACTTCCAAAAGCCTGCCGTTTAGCCCGGTACCGTTCAGGGAGTTTAGGTCTGAGATAAAATATCTGCCGTCCTGCTCCTTCAACATGGCATGTATCCTGCTGACTCCCTCGTCATTTATCACTTCATCCACCCGGTTCTTCATTTTGCCTACAACAAACGGAAAATGATTCAGTATTATGCTGCTGCCGCCTTCCCGTTCAAGCACCGGACAGCTCTGCTTGTTTGCAAACGAAAATCTCGGGCCTCTCAGCAAAACGGTACGACCGTCATCCGGCAGGCTGCTGTCCTCCCTTACATCATACGGGTCAGATACCGCCGGCATATCAAATGCTTCGCTCCTGACGGATATCCTGGAGCTGTCTGAGAAGTATCCGGGCTCCGGACTGCTGCTGTCTGCTGTGGGAACATCTGTTGCTGAACGGCTTTTATTATAAAAGCACATGACTACTATCAGCATGATGGCAAAGATGATCGCGATCGATATACCGAGTATCATGTATTCGTCATCATTCAGCTCAAAGGGAAACCACTCGGGATACAGGACCAGCAGCACATATGTCACGGCGAGACCCGCGACGGTGCCCAAAGCAGCATAGACTCTTTTCAACTTGGGACGCTGAGGCTCAAATACTGCGCGCATCTCTTCTATGGAGCTTTCCGCCATCCTTTTAAGATCCGCATCGGGCATGTCATTTCCCGTCGGGGTATCTACTTGGATCAGATGGTCATCATTTTTTCTTTCCGGTTTTTCCGCTATATTCATACAGGGTATCAGATACCCGTTTCCGACATATTCAAGATACCCGTATGCCAGCGCAGCGGCTTCCCGGTCGCTTCCGTCCACATGTTCCGAAAGAAAGACCGCCAGTTCATTGATAGAAAACGTACTGTCAGGCACAGCCCCCGGCACATATATGAACTCGGGGTCAAGTGTATCGGGAGTGATCCATATACATGAAGGGGCAAACAGTACCTCTTCGGGAGACAGCATATAGCGCTCGAGCTCGGGAAAGAAAGTAGCCAGTACCCTTAAAAACCCCGCTATCTCACGGTATGTCATGGATCTGCCCTCAAACAGAGCATCCAGCCTCACCTTTCCCTGAATGTCATAATAATAGGATATCTCTCCGTCTACGCTCTGCGGCGTCATCCTTGCGAGATACGGGATACGGTTCCTTATGATCATTTTCTCCCTGAAATCCGCATTTCCGGTCTCTGCCTTTTCTATCACCAGATAGTTTTTCATGCCGCTTCTCTTAAATGTTATATTCATGTTTTCCTCCGATCTTACTATTTACTTAAATAAGCTTTCCGCTGACCGGCAGCTCCTGATAAACTCTATGGCATCCTTTTGCGAAGCAGTGGCGCTGCCCGTTACCGTTATGCTTTCCGAGCCGTTTATCGGAAAAAAGAGAATGCTTTGAGGGATCCTCAACGTACCGCTGTAAGATACGGTCACCTTTTTCCCTGACACCTGCACATCCGTTTTTACTTCATCGGTTGCAAGCAGCAGACCTTCTATGCTGTAAGCAGCCGCCTTTACAGCGGTTTTTTCCATGTCATCCGCGGAGGTCCGTATCAGACTGGCTTTAAGAGCTGCCTGATAAGCGCATGATGACATTACCGCGCGGTCATGCAGAAAAAAAGATACATAGATAAGAAATACGATGACCGTCATGATAAACGGAAAGATCAGTGCCGACTCTATTGTATATGACCCTTTTAGTCCCCTCTTCATATATATGTCACAGCTCCGTGAAGCAAAAATCCCGCCAGAAGAAAAGGGATGAACGGGATTTCTTTATTTCTTGTATATTTTCCTGTCATAAGTATCGCTATTGAGAACGCGGCTGAGAGGATGAGCGCATACAGCAGGTGAAGCCTGCCGATATACCGCCGAGATAAATACCGATTGCCAGTATTGCCGCCCCGTCGCCAAGACCAAGCTTTCCGTCTGATACTATGGATACGGCAATGAAAACCATACCTGTGAGTACACCCATAAATTCATCCGACATACTGGCGGGACGCAGAAACAGACAGAGCAGCACTCCTGCGGATATCCATGCCGCGAGGAGCATGAAAGGCAGTCTCTTTGTCTTGATATCACAGACGGCTGCAATTAAGAGAAATATACCCAATACGATTTCGTTTATCATTTTATTTTCCTCCGCATTCACTGCATGGCGGTAAA
Organism: uncultured Lachnospiraceae bacterium; assembly: GCA_905235585.1. Lineage (GTDB taxonomy): Bacteria > Bacillota > Clostridia > Lachnospirales > Lachnospiraceae > NK4A144. The sequence continues at coordinate 18,612 of CAJOME010000023.1, forward strand.
GAAACCTCTGAAAGAGGCACTTCCCGTATAGTCCTTTTCAGATTCGAACAGGAAAGCGTCGAATGATATCTGTTACCGTCATCCGTAATATAAAGAACAGCCGGTGTGCCACCCTTTGACGCGCAATGCTCACATGGATAGTATTTTGAGCCGTCGTTTGCCCGTTCGGAAGATATACGGCTGCTGTCTACAGAGCGTATATTGAGGCGCAGATGCGAGCAGCCTAAGGAACGGTGATATACCGAACCGTATTCAGTGACATATACCAGTTCGTCAGGCGGTTTATCGGACAGAGTGCCGTGTTTTGCGTTGTCATATCCGGTAAATGCCCTGACCCTGACCCGGTCTATTATATCGGGATCATAGGTATCCAGCAGATCAAACGGCACATCTATGGTATATCTCTGTACCAGGTCTATGATATCGTCACCGCCGTTTATGATATCCACTGCTGCCGACAGACCGCCCATATCGGCGACTTTGTTGCCAAGATAAGCATATTTTGCGTATGTATATGCCTGTTCAGACAGTCCGGCGGTATTTTCTGCCGATATCCTGACCGCATCCGTGAGATACATGACAGAGAGCATGGCGAAAAGGAATATAGGCAGCACGAGAGCTGTCTCTACGGTTATACTTCCCGAAAGAGGTCTCCCCGGAGATAAAAGGAGAATTCTGTCTATGACATTTTTGACGTTTCTTTTTGACCACATATGTTTTGTTTTCAGTTGGATAGTTTGGGGAGACCCCTTTCGGGAAGTATATGTTTTTGCGGCTTGCAATCAGAAACACGCATTTATGCGGGTTTCGTGCCAAAGCGTAAAACTGGCGGCAGGCAAGCCTGCGACGAAGTCGCATTTAAATGGCTTGACTGCGGACTTTCTGAAACGCAGTCGCAGAAAGTCATATGTTTTTGCGATAGTGTCTGATGGCTCTACGGCTTGCATATAGTTTGTTGCTCGCAGTTATCTCGCTTCTATGTCAGTAACAAAGTGCCTTTTAGGTTTT
>CAJOME010000024.1 GCA_905235585.1 uncultured Lachnospiraceae bacterium
TTCAGACAGCTCTGCGCACTTGCTGCGCTGAGCGTGAGAAAGATTACAGAAGCCAATACAAGGATTTGCCCCATTGCCGAAGGCAATTTTATTCTCGAAGAAGCGAAGTGAGGCTCGACCGCATTTATGCGTGAGAGACGAGCGAGCATGCGGGTCAAATACCCCTTAGCTTGCTGCGGGGTATTTGACTGGGCAAATCCAGTTGCTGTGAGCACCTGTAAGGTGTGAACAGTAACAAAAAATAGAACAGTGACAACAAAGGAATCAAAAAATATATCCGGAGGTTATCATGGGAAACGAAGAAGAAAAAAACGGAGCAGCACAGGGGACGGAGCAGGGAAGTGAAAGCATTGAGGCTCTTTTGAAGCAGATACTCGAGGCTGATAAAAAAGAGGTCAAGTATGCAAAAAGAGCAGCTTTTTTTATGATGGGGCTGTGTGGGATCTTTCTCGTTGCGGCATTGATCGTGGTGCCGAAGGTAGTGGAGACACTCGGACATGTAAACAAAGCCGTAATAGCGGCAGGAGAGACTCTTGAGAGCGCGGATGAGGCACTGCAGAATATCAATACCATGTCCGGCTCCATTACGGATACGTCCGAACAGATGAATGCCATGCTGACAGAGAATGCGCAGTCACTTACCGATGCGGTGGAAAAGATGAACAGCATTGATTTCGTGGGACTGAATAAAGCCATACAGGATCTGCAGGATGCGGTAGGACCGTTTGCGGACTTTATGAACAGATTCAGCAGATAGAATAATATATGCTTTATGTCATAGAGGGTCCCGCCGGAAGCGGTAAGACCAAAAGAGCATATGAGCTGCTGCTTGAGGGTGCCGGGGAGCATAAGGACAGAAATTATATCCTTGTGATCCCTGAGCAGTCTTCTATATCTGTGCAAAAGGATATGGTAGAGCTGAGCCCTAACAAGGGGCTGCTGAATATTGACATCCTGAGCTTCAACAGGCTGGCGCACAGGATTTTTTCCGCTACGGGCGGTGAGGCATGTGATCTGATCGATGATTCCGGCAAGAATCTTATCATCAGACACATCGCGGATGATCTGCAGCAGGAGCTGCAGGTGATAGGCGGCGAGCTGAAAAAGAGCGGTTATGTCGCGGAGATCAGATCGGTGATATCGGAGTTTATGCAGTATGGAATAATGCCTGAAGACATACCGGGCATAGCTTTGTCCGTAGCGGAGAGATCGCCTTATCTGTCACGCAAGCTGCAGGACATAGCGGTCATATACAGGCGTTTTAAGGAGTATATGGGAAATGATTTCATTACAAGGGAGGAGCTCCTCGTCAAGGCCTCTGTAATGGCGCATGATGCGGACTTCCTAAGAGGAGCTACTCTGATATTTGATTCGTTTACTGGCTTTACACCTGTACAGTATGCATTTATTGAGGCTCTTCTTACCTGCTGTGAGGATATATATGTATGTATTACAAAGGAGAACACTAAAAGGGGTTCTCTTTTTTCGTTGGGGGAGTCCACAAAAGACAGACTTGAAGGTATAGCTTCGCATGGTGGTGCGGCAAACGCCGGCTCATCAGGCACCATGAAGGTGATGAGGTGCGAGGGTGATGAGAGACATACGCCTGAGAGCGGTATAGCAAGGCTCGGGGCTCACATATTTGAGACAATCCCTCTGGCTGGTGCTGCAGCTGACAGCAGTGTGGGCTTTTATTATGCTGATGATCCCTATGCGGAGGTCAGAGCAGTCATGAGAAGCATAGCGGGGCTTGTGAGAAAGGAAGGCTATCACTACAAGGACTGCGGCATCCTTATGGGCGATGCTGGGCTGTATGCGGATATAGTACGTGAAGAGGCAGGAGTCCTTGAGATCCCGGTGTATGTGGATCAGACGAGGCACATAAGCCTTAATCCGTTTACGGAGTTTATCAGAGCCATGCTTCTCGTGCTGTGTGAGGATTATTCATATACATCGGTATTTCATCTGCTCAGATCGGGACTTACGGATATAGATACCGATGACGTGGATATGGCGGAAAACTATATACTGTCTACCGGCATCCGGGGAAGCAGGGCGTATGCGAAGCCCTTTGAGACAGCCTTCAGGGGAGCGGATGAGAGGGGAAGGCAGGCTGCGGAAAGGGTGCGCGCAGTACTTCAGGATATGCTCTCACCGATACGATCAGTCCTTACGGAAAGCAACGAGGCAAAGATATCGGACATCATATCGGAGGTAAGGAATGTCTGGGAGACACTTAATGTCTGGGAAAAGCTCGGAAAATATACTGAATATTTTAAGAGTATGTCAGATCCCGAAAGGGAAATGGAGTATGCTCAGATCTACGATATACTCAACAGTCAGTTTGAAAATATGGATTCACTTATAGGTGACCAGACTGTCACTATAAATGAGTTTTCAAAGCTGTATGAGGATGCTCTGTCCGAGATCAGGGTGGGTGTGATCCCGCCCATGTCAGATGTGGTAATGGCCGGAGACCTGATACGGAGCAGATTCAGCCATGTGAAGGCACTTTTCTTTATCGGCATGACCGAGGGTGCTGTGCCATCGGCAGGAAGCAGGGGAGGACTGATATCCGACAGCGACAGGCAGATACTCACCGGAGCAGGTACGGAGGTAGCCCCCACGGCGGCGGAGAATGCGGAGAGGGAAAAGTTTTATTTTTATATGAACCTCATGAAGCCGACTGACAGAGTCAGGTTTTCCTATCCGATCATCACACTGGACGGCACCGAATGCAGAGAGTCTTACTTCATGAAAGAGGCAAGAAGATGCCTTAATATGGATATCACGGAGCAGGACAGGACGGATCAGGCCGATATCTTTACCAAAGAGGAGCTTTTTACATCCTTTGCCGCGAGCATCGCTGACAGACCGGAGCAGGGAGCGCTGTACTTAAGGGCTATAGAAGAGCTTGGACAGTCCGATGCTGATATTAAGCGCATTACAGGGTCGCTTATCAGAGAAAGCGATATGGAGGAGAAGCTTTCCGAAGATGCCGGCAGTATGCTTTTCGGTCAGAGCTTTATAGAGAGTCCGACTGAGCTCGAACGCTTTGCGGCATGCCCGTACGCGCATTATTTGGAATACGGGCTGCGGCTTAAGGAGAGACGCGGATTTGAGTTTGAAATGCGTGATATCGGCACGCTGCTGCACAGGGTATTGGAGCTGTTTTCGAGGAAGCTTGCGGAAAACAGACTGACCTTCAAGACTGTATCGGATACTCAGGCAGCAGGAATATTAAAGAGCGCGCTCGAAGATTCGCTTACCGATAATTCCTTCAGACGTACAGCGAACCTTATAGCGTCCGGAGCGAGATATGCTCATGCCTATGAGAGACTGAAGGGATATGCCGTAAGGAGCATAGATACCCTCAGATTTCAGGCAAAGCAGGGCTCCTTTGACAATATCTATTTTGAGAGAAGATTCAGGGCAGCAGGGCTTACAGGTACCATAGACAGAAGTGATGAGGCTGTCACGGACAGAGGTATTTTTATAGATGTCATAGATTACAAGACGGGAAACAAGACATTTGATCCGGAGAGGATATACCACGGGCTGGATATCCAGCTGCCTGTTTACATGCATGCGGCGCTTGAGATGAGAAGCGCCGCAATGCCGGACAGACAGATACATCCGGCAGGCCTTTTTTATTATCATGTGGATGATCCGGTCATCGAGGGCGTGCCAGAGAGCACCGATGCCGAGCTTAATGCTGCGGTCAGAAGGGAGCTCAGGCTTCGCGGCGTGGTGAATGCAGACATGGATGCGGTACAGGCCTTTGACAAAGACATCTTAACGACAGGAAAGTCAATAGTTGTTCCGGTGGGTTATAAAAAGGACGGCTCACCTGACAGATCGGCTATGCTTTACACGGAGGAGGAGCTGTACGGTATGATGCGTCATGCTGTAGACCTTACAGATAAGCTGAGACAGCAGATAGTAGGCGGAGAAGTATCCAGGCATCCGTATTCACTGGATGGCAGGAGCGGATGCGATTACTGCGCTTATAAGGATATATGCAACGGAGGAAAAAAGAGAATGCTTGAAAAACATACCTTCCCGGAGGCGTGGACAGAGTAATGGAATACACCGGAGAGCAGCTGAGCTTTATAACGGACAGGGGTCACAATATACTCGTGTCGGCTGCGGCGGGATCCGGAAAGACCGCAGTGATAGTCGAGCGGGTGATACGTCTTATCACGGAGGACAGATACTCTGTGGATGAGCTTCTTATAGTGACCTTTACCAAGTCCGCAGCCGCGGAGATGAGAGACAGGATCAGGGATGCGCTTTCCGCGAGGCTTATTTCGGACGAGATCGACATGGAGACAAGAGAGCATCTTGAAAAACAGATGACGCTCATCTTCTCTGCGGATATCACTACCATAGACAGCTTTTGTCTGAAGCTTGCAAGGGAACACTTTAATATATGCGGGACAGATCCTTCGTTCAGGGTAGCTGACGAAGGAGAACTCAGGCTTATTGCCGAAGAGGTGATGGACAGGCTTTTGGAGGAAAAGTATGAGTCGGATGATGAAGGATTCTATCATTTTGCGGATGCGGTATCTACCGGAAGAGACGACTCGGCTGTAGCGGATGCGATAAGAAGTGTTTATTCATATGCGGCAACACGTCCCGATCCGGGGAGATACATTTCTTCGATGACTGAGGATTATACCGCGGACACGGCTGAAGAGCTTGAAGGCAGGGTGTTTATGCGTGAGCTGATCAGTATCGCAAAGGAAAGGACAGCTCTTGCAATGGCGGTGCTGCAGCATGCGGCAGATATATGCAACATGCCTGCGGGACCGTATTTTTACCGGGGTGCCATAGACAGTGATATGTCTTTTTGCGGCAAGCTGTCGGCTGTAAACACATACAGTGGCTTAAGGGAGGCTCTGGGGGAGACGGATTTTGTCAGGCTTCCCTCCAAAAAGAAGGATGATGCCATTGATGATGAGCTGTGCGAAAGGGTAAAAAAGCTCAGGGAAAGAGCAAAAAAGATAATAAAAACAGAGCTCGGAGGAGAACTGTTTTCAAAGAGTGCGGATGACATCCTTTATGAAATGCGTATGTGCCTGCCGGAGGTACAGGTGCTGTCCTCTCTTGCGGCGGAGTATTACGAAAGGTATTCCGAAGCAAAAAGAGACAGGGGTGTCGTTGACTTTACGGATCTCGAGCATATGGCACTGTCTATTTTATCGGACAGCGAGACAAGAGATATGATACGCAGCAGATACAGGGAGCTTATCATTGATGAATATCAGGACTGCAACAGGATACAGGAGGAGATATTTAATGCTATTTCAAACGGTCATAACTATGTGACAGTGGGAGATGTGAAGCAGAGCATATACAGCTTCAGGGATGCATGTCCCGAGCTTTTTATGGATAAGTACGAAAGGTATATGAAGGGGAAGGACGGTTCGTCAAGGCTCATTACTCTGTCCAGAAACTTCAGGAGCAGCTCCTTTGTGACTGAGAGCGTAAACGGAATATTCGAAAGGATAATGACAAAAAAATACGGCGGGGCAGAGTATGACGAGAGCCAGAGTCTGCACTACGGCGAGCAGTACAGGGCAGGTATACCCGACTGGAAAAGTGAATATATCATAGCAGAGACCGACCCGGATAAAAATGAGGACGCGGCAGTGGTCGAAGCAAGGATCATAGCCGACAGGATACTTGAGATGGTGGGCACTCTGGAGCTGGAAGACCGTAAAAAGCACACGATAAGAAAATGCGGCTTTAATGATATCGTGATACTCTTAAGATCCGTAAAAGGATCAAGCGACACTTTTGCCGATGTATTTGCCGAAAAAGGGATCCCTTTGATATTTGATTCGAGGAGCGGATATCTTCTTTCATATGAAATAAAGGAGATCATGAACCTTCTTACCGTGATAGACAATCCCAGACAGGACATATATCTGGCAGGTGTCATGATGGGCTATTTCGGGGGCTTTGACGCTTCTGAGATGGTCTATGTGCGTGAATACGACAGAACGGGAGACATGTATGACAGTCTGAAAAAGGCGGCAAATGATAATGAAAGAGAGGATCTTGCAAAAAAATGCAGAGCCTTCCTTTCTGTGCTTGAAGGGTACAGGCATGAGGCCGTATATAAGCCGATACATGAGCTGATAAGCGGGATAGTATCGGATTTTAAGTATGACTGCTATGTACGTGCCATGCCGGATGGTCAGCGCAGGGAGGGCAACCTAAGGCTTTTGAAAAAGAGGGCGGCCGACTATGAGCAGACCAGCTTTCACGGTCTCTTCAAATTTCTGAGATATATAGAGAATATGAAAAGATACGATATCGAGCCCGGGGCGGCTGCAGGAAGCGGACAGACTGATGCGGTCAGGGTGATGAGCATACACCATTCCAAAGGGCTTGAGTTTCCGGTCGTCTTCGTAAGCATGCTCAGAAAAGGGTTTAACAGGACGGACACCAGAGCCGCCATGCTGTTTGATGATGATATAGGCATAGGTACGGATCTTATCATAAGGGAGAGGAATCTGAGGATAAGGACTCTCATCAAAAGAGTGATAGCCAAAAAGAAGGATATGCAGCTTGTCAGTGAGGAAATGCGCGTATTGTACGTCGCAATGACAAGGGCGGAAAACAAGCTTATACTCTCAACAAGAGCAGACGAGCATACAGGTGTAAAGACAGAGGCTTCAGAGGCTGCTTCTCTTGCGGATATGACAGATATATCCCTGTCCGATAAAGGGGAGTCGTTCGAAATAAAACGGATCCCGTATAAAGCCGCAGGGGATGCTGTATCTGCGGAAACTGCAGTCGCGGAAGCTCCCGTAAAAAGTATAATGGTCCTGAGTGAAAATGCAGATCGTAAAGCTGTGGAGACTCTTATCGGAGGCATATGTTTTTCCTATCCATATGAAAGATCGCTCAGGGTGCCGCAAAAGGTATCGGTATCATACATAAAGCATGAAGCGATGGAAGAAAAGGGAGTGCCCATAGCGTCCGATCCGAGGGGAGACAGAGTAGTGCCTACTGCGGGCGCGATGAGAGGTACGGCGGTACATACCGCATTCGAGCATCTGCCGCTTGATATGAGACCGGAGGAAGACCTGATAAACGAATACCTTGATAAGCTGCTGTCCGATAAAAAGCTCTCTGAAGCGGAGAGGGAATATATAAGGATAAATGATATCCGTGATTTTTTGAAAAGCGATATTTGCGGGCGTATGCGAGCTGCCGACTACAGACATGAACTGTACCGCGAACAGCCTTTTATCATTTCGGTACCTGCTTCAGAGGTAAATACGGAGTTTCCGGATGATGACCGAATTATGGTACAGGGTATAATAGATGCGTTTTTTACTGAAAATGACCGTATAGTAGTCGTAGATTACAAAACGGACAAGGTCGATGATGCAGGTATACTTACGGCACGTTACCGTGAACAGCTTGAGTATTATGAGAAAGCACTTCGTCAGCTGTTGGATATGAGCAAATCCGAAAAGGTGATCTATTCAGTAAGCCTGGCAAAAGAGATAGTATTATGAGATGCTTGAATCTGGCGCGTATCAGTCGTATGATGTATTTCGTGTCATGGAGGATGATGCCGGAGCACGAGGTGAGGAACGCTCCGGATATAGGTTTTTGACCTTGACTACATACAGAATAAAAAGAACAGGAGAATAATATGATCGAGTCATTGAAGAAAAACTGGAAGGGGATGGTGCTGATGATGATATCCGCTCTTACCCTTTCGATAGGTTCTTTTTTATGGAAGCTTGCAGACCTGAGTGATGCCGCGTCATCTCTGGGGAGTATAGAGGGAATGTGGGGGATATTCTTAAAGATACTCCCGGGATTTATCGTATATGTTTTCGGAGCGATCGTCATGACTATCGCACTGGGATACGGCGAGATGTCGGTGCTGCAGCCGCTCAACTGCATGAGCTATGTCTTTGCGCTGATCATTTCCGCGATGTTTCTTACTGAGCCCATCACACCGCTTACACTTGCCGGAGTGTTTGTCATCATTGCAGGAGTCATACTAATAGGAGGGTCAAGCAAATGAATGTAAAAAAAGTACTGCTTATCGCTTTGATCCTTTTAGTGGAAACATCCGTTGCATCCTTTGCCAGCTATTTTCTGAAGAAGGCATCCGGAGGAAACGGCAAGCTCAGCATACTGTTCTCTCCGTTTTTTTATCTGGGAGGCATCCTCTACGTTGTATCGTCGTGTCTCGGGATCATCCTGCTTCAGATGCTGCCCTATGCCATAGTGCTGCCGCTTGGCTCCATTACATATGTATGGACTATGCTTATATCCAAGTTTCTCCTTAAGGAAGAGATCACGGGAAGAAAGCTGCTGGGTGTAGCGGTGCTGGTATGCGGTGTGATACTTCTGGCCGTTGGGCAGGTGTAGAAAATAAAATAATTTCAAAGAATGCAGACCCAAAGACGGACTATGACAGCTTCACTTTTTGGGCTGGTGTAAAGGATAACACAAAGGTGTGTAATAAACGGGACAGCTAAAAATATGAGTAATATTATACCACAGGAATTTATCGACAGAATGAAAAAGGATCTGGGAGATGAGGCAGAATCATTTCTCGGATCCTATTTTGCTTCACCCAAAAAGGCTTTAAGGATCAATACACTTAAAATAGACGAAAAAACCGAAGAACGGCTTACAGGCGGTATGCAGCCTGTACCATGGGAAAAGCACGGATATTATTACATGGAGAGAGACATGTATGCCGAGGACATGGATGAAGTGCCTGTAAATGAGTCATGGCGGATGGCACCGGGCAAATCTCCGCTGCACAGTGCGGGAGCTTATTATATACAGGAGCCATCTGCGATGGCACCTGTTTCAATGCTTGATGTAAGACCGGGTATGTGCGTGCTTGATCTTTGCGCGGCTCCGGGAGGTAAGAGTACGCAGATAGCCGCTTATCTTGCGGGAGACGGTCTGCTCATGGCTAATGAGCCGGTCAGGGAAAGAGCCAGGATACTGTCGCAAAACATAGAGAGAATGGGGATCGCAAATGCAGTAGTCATAAACCATGACCCTGCGGAGCTTGTGCGCAGCTTTCCGGCAGCATTTGACCGTATACTTGTGGATGCCCCATGCTCGGGAGAGGGGATGTTCCGTAAGGACAAGACCGCAGTAGAGGAGTGGTCTGAAGAAAATGTGGAGAAATGCGCCATAAGACAAAGAGTAATACTTGATGCGGCTGTTTCTATGCTAAAGCCGGGAGGAAGACTTGTTTATTCTACATGTACCTTCTCCAGAGAGGAGGACGAGGAGCAGATTGCAGGAATTCTTGCAAAATACCCGGGTTTACATATTGCTTTTATGTCACCTTTTGCAGGAATTAGAGCAGGTGATATGGAAGGGACATATCGTATCTGGCCGCAGGACGGACAGGGAGAAGGACATTTTATGGCGGTACTTGAAAGGGATGGAAGCCTGCAAAACAGCTCTTTCGGATATATAGGACCGAGGCAGAAAAGCCTGACAAACAAAGAAAAACAACAACTGATATCTTACTTGGACTTCATCAATGAAAATTTACAGAATGAAAGCCTGAAGAAAAAGCTGAGAGATACAGAGCATCTGTTTTTATTCGGTGAGCGTTTGTTTCTGATGCCCAAAGGCGGACTGCCTGCACTTGAAGGATTAAAAATACTCCGTGCAGGGCTGGAGCTGGGTGAAATAAAAAAAGACCGTTTTGTACCTGCGCATTCATTTGCCTTGTATCTGAAAAAGGAAGAAGTATTGCATCAATGTGATCTGGAGCATGACGGAGAGGAGATACGAGCTTATCTGAACGGGCAGTCGTTACCTGCAAAAAGCCCGGCCACAGATGATAACGGGTGGTATCTGATGACCTGCTCCGGTATCTCGCTGGGCTGGGCTAAAGTATCCAACGGTTTAATGAAAAACCACTATCCCAAAGGACTGAGGATCAATTACTGAGGCTGTCAATAGGGTGTGTTGAACGGCCTGTCGTTGTCTGAGGTTTTGTTACGCTTATCTCCGAATGCAGGCGTATCGCTTCCTGTATACTGCCCGTTTGTCTGATCCGGGTTTCCGGAATGGAGCTCTCTGTATTCCGCATCCTGATAGCCTGACTGCGTATCCGATGCAGTATAGCTGCCATTGTATGTGCCTGTGTTATAGTCTGTGCTATTGTATGTACCGTAGGTATTGCCGGCGGAGTATCCCTGACCGTACACATGACCCTTAAGTGTCAGATAAAGCTGGGCTTCCGTAGCATAGACGTACGGATACACATATAAGATACCTGCGATACTGCAGGTTATCACAGCCAGGAGCATCCATCCTATAAAGGACAGATCCAAAAGGAAGGAGTGCCATTTATTTCCCGTCATCAGCTCCTTAGTCTGTCTGAAGGCATCTGCGGAGGATATGTCGGGATGTTCTCCTAATATAAAGGGTATCATACGGTATTCGTAGGATTTGATTATACCCGGGATGATAAACAGCAGGCTCCACAGCAATATCTTTATTTCCATCAGTACGCAGATCTTTACCACGTTCAGATAGGAATGGCTGAAAACGAATCCGATATTTCCGATGTCATATGTCCCGCTTTCTCCGGCTTCCCTGAAGAATCTGTCGCAGCCCACCATAATGGGGAGTACCAGAAAGAAGCTGATGGCAAGACCTATTATGAGCAAAAATATCACTAATACGATAAGGAACACCATGATCCTGGCAAATCCCGGAGAATTGACCAATTCATCAAGGGTACTCTGCAGCTCTTCGTACTCGTCCAGACCCATAGCCTCTTCCAAGACCTCGTTTATATCATCAGTCTGACCGGGGAGCTCGCTTAAGTCTGCAGCATCCTCAACAGTACTTTCGACAGAGTTAAAACCAAGACTGCCGACATTTGTACCGAAGCGTCCGCTTATCCCACCGATGCCTCCGCCTATGATGGAGATGATCAGAGCGACCAGTACACACTTCCAATAACCGCCCATAAAGGTCTCTTTACCTTTTCTTTTAACATCTGAAATTGTCCAGTTCATAACACCCTCCAGTAAATATTTAAGATTTTTTAAAAAAAAGTTTCAAATTTCTACAAATTGTATTATAATTTTTTTCGGACACAAGATATATTATCATAGATTTATATATTATGTGTATAAAATCAGATACATTTGTGCAATATAAGTGAAACAGTAGTATAATTTTTATATGAATGCCATTAAGAAAATTACAGATTACTTAATGAGTGACAAGAACGGCGAAGACAGAGGAAGCGGACTGATGATCATGACCAGGTTCGTGGTCGGTATTTTCATGCTTCTTATGTTAGGTTTTAGTTTCTTAACCAGTGTCAGAGGCTATTATCCACAGAATATTATTTTCATTATAGCTACCGTGGTACTTGCTTTGGCTCTGATCGGTTCTTTCTATATTAAATATGCTGATGTGATATTACTTATATTCATGGTTACAGCATACGTGGTGAGCTTTCTGATCGCTCCTTTTTTCGGCTGGAGGAATTCAAGCCACATCTTCCTCTTTGTAGCTTTGATGATATTCTGGTACGATTCCAGAAAGTCCATTAAGATAAAGCTGTTGTACAGTGCGGTTACCACAGCTTTCATATGCGCACTGGAGCTTTCGACGAGACCGGGCGAAGCAAAGATCAGTACGATCGGCTTTGATTACAGGTTCATGCTGAGCTTGAATACGATAGGCTTCTGCGCCTGCGTGTGTACCGTGGCATATCTTTTGTGCAGAGACAATGTAAATGATGAGAGAAAGCTTATCCTCTATAATGAGAAGCTGAAGCATATGGCAGGTATCGACCCTCTTACCGGACTCATGAACCGCAGACAGATAGGAGAGAAGTTTGAAGCGCTCGCCAGAGAAACAGAGCTTTCGATCACTATCGCTATGGGAGACATCGATTTCTTTAAGAACGTAAACGATACAAGAGGTCATGACTGTGGAGATTACGTACTCAAGACCCTTGCGGGTATGTTTGAGGAGTTTATGAAGGATAAGGGTTATGTCTCCAGATGGGGCGGAGAGGAGTTTGTATTTGTCTTTTCGGGATACAACGGTGACGATGCCTATCCCATGATGGAGTCACTCAGGCAGAAGATAGAAAAGAGTACCTTTGATTTCTTCGGGCATACCTTTAATATCACCATGACCTTCGGCATGGAAGAGTACAGCGCACGGTTCGGCACGGAAGAAGCCATAAAGAAGGCAGACGAAAAGCTTTACATAGGCAAAGAAAACGGCAGGAATCAGGTAGTATTCTAAGGGAGATCTCCCTAATAAATCCATTTAAAATGATTGCAATATTGTACAGGGTTTGCTATACTTTAGTACGTTAAAGTGTTAAATCAACAACGGAGGTTATTTTATGGCAATCAAGATATTACTGCTGATCGTTTTCTTTGCGATCATGATAGCAGTGGGACTTTACTCAAGAAGACATTCTACTAATGTGAATGAGTTTGTGCTGGGAGGCAGGAAGGTGGGGCCGTGGCTTACAGCCTTTGCCTACGGCACGTCATATTTTTCGGCAGTTGTGTTTGTAGGATATGCCGGACAGTTCGGATATAAATACGGTCTTGCCTCCACATGGATAGGACTGGGCAATGCTTTCTTAGGATCGCTGCTTGCATGGGTCGTGCTCGGCAGACGTACCAGGATAATGACCAAGTTTCTGGATGCGAAGACAATGCCGGATTATTTCGGTAAGAGGTATCATTCGGGAACACTTAGAATCGTAGCGGCCGTTATCTCATTTGTTTTCCTTATACCCTATACTTCATCGGTTTATAACGGTCTCTCGAGACTGTTCGGGATGGCGTTTAATATACCGTACAGTGTATGTGTGATCGCCATGGCAGCATTGACATGCTTATATGTAATTCTCGGCGGATACATGGCTACGGCTATAAACGATTTCATACAGGGTATCATAATGATATTCGGTATCTGTGCCGTGATCGTCGCCATACTGAACGGTAACGGCGGATTCAATGCTGCAGTGATGAAGCTGGCAGAGATCCCCTCGGATGTGCCGGTCACAATGGGACAGCCCGGAGCCTTCACGTCCTTCTTCGGCACAGATCCGCTGAATCTTCTCGGAGTGGTGATACTTACGTCACTCGGTACGTGGGGACTTCCTCAGATGGTGCAGAAGTTCTATGCCATCAGGGATGAAAAGGCAGTACAGACCGGTACGGTGATATCTACTGCCTTTGCAGTTATAATAGCAGGCGGTTGTTATTTCCTCGGAGGCTTCGGCAGGCTGTATGATACAGCGGCCATTTACAAGGCGGATGGATCTGTGGCGTACGATGCTATCATCCCGTCTATGCTTTCCACACTTCCTGATTTACTTATAGGAGTGGTGATCATGCTCGTGCTGTCTGCATCCATGTCAACGCTTGCTTCGCTGGTACTCACTTCGAGCTCGACCTTAACGATCGATCTTATAAAGGGTAATATCGTGAAGGATATGGATGAGAAGAAGCAGGTATTTACCATGCGGATTCTTCTTATTGTATTTATCGTAATATCTGTTATTGTGGCTCTCGATCCGCCTACCTTCATAGCGCAGCTGATGGGTATATCGTGGGGTGCTCTCGCCGGTGCTTTCCTTGCACCGTTCCTCTATGGTTTGTATTGGAAGGGAGTGACAAGAGCGGCCGTATGGGCGAGCTTTGTCTCGGGAGTGCTTATTACGGTGGTGAATATGTTCCCGGCTACGAAGTTTATACAGAGTCCGATTAATGCCGGAGCTGTTGCTATGATAGCAGGACTTGTGATAGTACCTATAGTGAGCCTTATCACTCCCAAGATGGATCAGGGAGAAATAGACTTCGTTTTCGACTGCTTCAAGGAGAAGCATATGGTGGCGCAGAAGTATGCCCTCCCTGACGAGGAGTAGAATGACTGATCTGACTGTTCTTTTCAAGAAGGCTTCTTTGGAGACGGAAAAAAGGCGGATGTGAATGTATGCTTGCAAAACCTTTAATTACACGTTCAGACATGATACCGTGCGTGCTATGCAAGGACGCGCCGTGCAGTAGTGCCTGTCCTGCCATGGATCCCGCCGGAGCATTGCTTGCGATCAGGTTTGATGACCGAAAGCCAAAGCTTAACGGAAGCAAATGCGTGGGATGTCATCTGTGCCGGCTTGTTTGTCCGGAGGGCGCGATCACTGTGGGGAAAAAACGTATAAAGGTGTAGAAATTGTAAGCGATTGCTCAACCAAAATGCGCTGATCGATTATCTGAAGGAATGGAGATTATGCTTCGTTGAAAAAAATACTTATTGCTGCCGGTATCCTATTTCTCGTGGCAACGATTGTGCTGGTTCAGCGCGGATTTTATTTTCGATCTATGTTTTATGGGATCATGGATGCGCCGTATTCTGTCTACGGGAAATATGGAACATATGCAAAAATATGTTTTGTGATCGGGATCATAACCGGGGTGTTAAGCCTGATATCATTTGTCTTGGGCATTAAGAAAACATAATCAATAATTCTGTCTGCGTTTTGTTACAGAGGGATATCATTATGAAGAGAAATACATTTGCCGCATTTTTTATCTGCCTGATGAGTGCCGCACTTCTTGTGGGCTGCGCAAAAGGTTCTGAAAGTGCTCCTAAGAAAGAATTGGAGATCATCGGGGAGAATACGGGTGACAAAGAAGAGACTGTCGAGGATAAGACGGAATCCAGACCAAAGAAGGAGCGCGAAGAAACAGAAGATAAAAAGGATATAACCGTAGATCTTACTTCGGAGAAGGGAATACTTGCTTACCTTAACGGAGATTGGACGCTCTTTGACAGAGAAAAGGGCAAGGGTCACGGGACGCTTTCGATCAGAGAGGACGGAACGTTTACGTTTAAGAGGCTGTCTGATATGGCCACAGGTTCGGGCACATTATCATTTGAGTACGATCTCGCCGATAAGGGCGGGGAGCCTGATGGATTTCGCCTGGACTTTGATGACTGCAGGAGTCTAATTCCTGAAGACCGGGAAATATACGGCAATGCAGGTACAGGCGGATCATTCCATATCGGTACGTTCGGTAATAAGGATTATCTGTATCTGAGGGAGATAGGAAACGGTGATTCCATCGTGTCCGTGTACATATTCAATACAAACGAAGACACGGGCGCTATCGGAGACTGGGCATATGACTGGCTGTTCTATCGTGATAACGATATGGAGAATCCCGCAGAGATCATAACAGATGACACCTTCTATGCGTGGGCGTGGGAGACGGATGATGACGGTGTGTGGCTTCAGCCGATGACAGAGCATACGGATGAGACGGAAGAAGATTACTCAGCGTGGAAGTATCTGGGCGGTTACTTTAATGAGACGGATAACATCGGAATAGCACATTATATCATCACAGATGATGCGGATCTTACCGGCCTTGTCAATACACATGACTGGGATACGGGCTATCCGCTCATGATGTGTGAGGTCACCGTTGATGAAGACGGCAAGGTTGATGAGTTGTCAGACATCGATATAGTGGAGTACGGTTCATATTACATGGGAGATATCGAGCCTGATTTTTCATACAAGGATACAACATTTACCGTTAACGGTTACGATATAGATATCAAAGAGTATGCTCCTATAGCGAATGCGATAATGGATGCGAAGCGTGTCGGTGAGTGGATAATAGTCGATTGCCATATAAATCCCAATATAGGAACTTATCTCTTCTATAATATTACCGATGGACTCATTGATTATTTCGAGTATCAGATAGACGGTGCGAACCTTATCTGGCAGGGTGATGATCTGTCGACGGCTGTATATCAGCAGTACAACTCGATATATGATATATGGGGTCATGAGATCGGCACCATTCAGGACGGGGAATTGTATGAACTGTCATTTAAGGACAGAAATACGATCGTAGCCAGGTGCTGGATAGTAGATGCGATCGGACGTGAAAAGGAGTTTACCGAGGAGTTTGAATACGAGCCGTGTGATGGGGCAGTATGGGCATATTATGAATACCTGCTCGGCGGCGGTAAACAGTGGAGACATCTTAAGGAAATGTCAGATGATGCATCGGCGCTTATCATCATCAATCCTCCCGAGGTGATCCGCAGCAGGATGCCGGTTCCTATAGCTTATGAAAACGGAGCTCTTGATACGGTTGCGGTGGTCCCTCTTTTTGATGACTCAAGGGTCAGCATAGGATCGCTCAAGGAGGATGTCACAAGAGGCAGAGCTATGCTGATCGATGTTACGGTTCCCGAGGGCATGCCGGAGGATAAGATAACCGTAGAGACACCCGGAGCAGGAAAGGCTATATGGGAAGTAGGGATACTGTCCGGCAGATACCCTCAGATGAGTACATTTATCAGGTGATACAACGGGAATCATCAATATTAACCATAGAGAGACAGGAATCCCGCCTGCCACTTCTGACCCTCCGCGCATAAGGGAAAATGCCGTGAAACATGTCTTCAGGATTGAGCGTTTGCAGCAAGGATTGCCTCCAATTCCCTGACACGCTGCTCGGCTGAATTGGCTCGCTGCTCGGCTCTATCGGCTCGTTCAGTCTCTGCTCTGGTATTTGCCCGTTCTTCTTCACGGCCTTCTTCTTTAACATCGCGTAATATTTCCCAGCTTTTCATATACCTTACACCTATATCCTTCTTTGATTTGGTGACTGTCACAATTTCATTGAGTCTTTTTGTGGTGTCGTCTGTTACATTGGCTTTGGTGCTGCAGCCTATGTAGCGGAGAAGATTTCCAAGCTTCTTATCATCTTCATCGGCATCATCAGGAAGCTTTCCGTTAACGTAGAGGTATATCCTGCGTACACCGTCGTTATACGGTATCTTCGGATGAGTTTTTATTATACTGCCTGCCTCGTAGTACAGGGCATCTTCCCCAAATGGATCATATGAGAGTATGAAGATCGTTATAAGCTCCGGCAGCTTTTCATAGGCGATCCCTGTATTCAGGAGCTGTACATCTACCAGATCTCCATAATATCTGCTTCTCTTAGGAAGCTCTGCCTTATTACTGCTTCGGTTATCAGGTTCTATGTCATAGACGCTGAAATCTCCTCTGTCATCTTCGTTCTCATCCCCCTCGGTAACATAGGCATCCATCCTTATGCCATGCAGTTTCTCCGACAACCCCGGAACCGCCCTCTGCGGCGTGAAATGGATCTTTCCGATCTCACGCTTAAGTACACAGCTTAGGATCATCCTGCATACTTCAATTCCGTTTCTTTTATCGGACATAATCTCCGTAAAAAGAAAATCATCGATCATGTCCATCTCCTCCAGCGGCTTCATAAGCCGCTTTTCTGCTTCGTTTACCATGGTCCTTCTCCTTTCATTTGAATGCTTTGCAGGAAAAAAACCATATGCATCCTTATTTTCCTGCTCTTGTAATTTGGGATAAGGGCAGGAATTTCGAGATAAAAAAGATGCTTAGAAACGCATATATGAAGGCGGTAACTGCCAAAGAAATATCTGTCCTTGAAAACTCATAGTAGCACTTTACGGTATGCTTTTCAAGACCGGTCATGAGCTAATGATACATCATTTCTAATATCTGATATAATGAATATCTACGAACATCAGGCATCATATAACCCCAATATGCCGCTAAGGATGATGGGATATACGGATGAGCTTTATTCAGGCTACCTGACGAAGCACAAGCTCAATAAATATGGCAGCACTCTGCTGTCGCTTCCGGTGCCGA
>CAJOME010000025.1 GCA_905235585.1 uncultured Lachnospiraceae bacterium
ATCATCACTTCCATAAACATGCTTGAAAATCTTGGAGCATATACCGATGATCTTGATTTTGTATTCTATGATGTGCTCGGAGATGTGGTCTGCGGTGGCTTCGCGATGCCGATCAGAGAGGGCAAAGCAAAGGAGATATACATCGTGGCCAGCGGTGAGATGATGGCTCTCTATGCCGCCAACAATATATCAAAGGGTATCCAGAGATATGCAAGGAGCGGCGGAGTGAGGCTCGGAGGTATCATCTGCAACAGCAGGAATGTAGACCGTGAGCTTGACCTTTTAAGAGCATTTTCAAGTGAGCTCGGTACAAAGCTGCTTTACTTCGTACCAAGGGACAATGTGGTGCAGAGAGCCGAGATAAACAAGAAGACTGTCATACAGTATGCACCTGACTCAAACCAGGCGCAGGAATACAGGAATCTCGCACAGGCCGTCATAGAGAATCAGGACTTTGCCATCCCTACCCCCATGACGCAGGAGAGACTCGAAGAGATATTGCTTGAATATGGCATGATGGATGCCCTGAAGGATGACTACAAGATCTAAGCTCGAGCATCTTCAAAAGAACCATCCCTGCTTTGGCGGCTGTGCTTTTAACGCAGGCCGTATACATCTGCCTGTAAGCCCCGGATGCAATATAGCCTGCAGATTCTGTGACAGACAGATAAACGATGATGAAGAAAGACCGGGTGTGACAAGGCGTGTCATCACGCCGGATGAGGCAGCTGCCTTCATGGAAAGGGCACTTGAGCTATGCCCTTCGATAAAGGTCGCAGGTATCGCGGGTCCCGGAGATACTCTCGCTACGGATAAAGCATTTGAGACATTCAGAAAGCTAAAGGATAAATACCCTGAGCTCTTAAAGTGTATGAGCACAAACGGACTCCTGCTGTATGAGAAAGCCGAAGAGGTGATAGAGCTCGGCATAGATACCCTTACAGTCACCGTCAATGCCGTCGATCCCGTAATAGAGGCTAAGCTCAATGACTATATCATATGGCACGGAGAGAAGATAGAGGGAGAGAAGGGCGCAAGGATACTGATAGAGAATCAGCTTAAGGGAATAAAAAAGGTGGCGGATGCCGGTGTCACCGTAAAGGTAAATACCGTGCTCGTTCCGGGAATAAATGATGCACATATAGCCGATATAGCAGAGACGGTCAGCGGACTCGGAGCGTTGATGTACAATATAATACCCATCATACCTCAGGCAGGACTTAAAGATGTGCCAAATCCTACATTAGAGCAGATAGTGCAGGCCAGACGTGACGCAGGTCAATTTATCCGTGTGTTCATGCACTGCCAGCATTGCCGTGCTGATGCCGTGGGAGTCCCGGGTATATCAGAGTACAGTGAGCAGGTATATCAGGGCAGGATAGGCGCAAGGGAGACGTTTTCACATGGATGATGCGCATATATACAGGATAGCCATTGCATCATCGGACGGTATCAATGTGGATACTCATTTCGGACATGCGTTTTCTTTTATAATTGCCGATGTGAATGAGGAGTCCGGAGAGGTCACGGAGATAGAGGAAAGAGATGTGAGCCCCGCCTGTGAGGGACACAGCTGCGGAGGACATCAGGGCAGGAACATATCCCGGATAGCTGAGATACTCTCAGATGTAAGGTATGTACTGATCGCCCGCATAGGACCTCCGGCAGCTGCCGGGCTTGCCTCAAAGGGGATAGATACCTTTGAGGGGACAGGCACTATAGAGCAGAAGATAAAGGATCTGATAGGATTCAGGATACTTAACAGGGAGATGGAAGCACTTCTTAAATGAGATCTCATTAAAGGGGTGTTTCCGTTTGACGTAAAGGAGTGGATTAAATGAAGTGGGATGTAAGCTTTGAAACGAAGTGTCAGGGCATGGATCTGGGCATACAGGATCAGTATCATGCGATAAGCTTTCCTATATACCAGACAGCCACTTTCTCGAGGAGCAGACTCGGAGAAGTATCCGGATTTGATTATTCAAGACAGACCAATCCCACCAGGAGCCAGCTGGAGAGCGTGTTGGCCAATCTTGAGAATGCGAATGATGCTGTGGCATTTTCGAGCGGCATGGCTGCCATAAGTGCCGTGATGCGTCTTTTTGCGCCCGGAGACCATGTGATAGTGGATATGGATCTGTACGGGGGATCGGTCAGGCTGTTCGATCAGGTGTGCAGGAAGTACGGGATCGAGTTTTCCACGGCTGATTTCAGCAGCGAGGATATTTCAGCGTATATAAGGGAGAATACCAAAGCTGTTTACCTTGAGACTCCCACCAATCCCATGATGCATGTGACGGACATCAGAAAGCTTGCCGGGCTTACGAAGAGCAGGGGGTTACTGCTCATAGTGGACAATACATTTCTCTCACCCTATTTTCAGAATCCTCTTGATCTGGGAGCGGATATAGTCTTACACAGCGGTACCAAATATATCGCCGGACATCACGATACCATAGGCGGCTTTGCCATGACAAACCACAAGGATGTGGCCGAAAAGCTGAGACTGGATGTCACTACTATAGGCGCATGCCTCTCACCCTTTGACAGCTGGCTCACACTCCGCGGTGTGCGTACTCTCGCTGTAAGGATGGACAGGGCGGAGAGCAATGCCATGAAGATAGCCGAGCATCTTAAGACCTCGCCTCATGTGAGCAAGGTGATATATCCGGGATTAAAGGAACACCCCGGCTATGAGATAATGAAAAAACAGAGCAGAGGTTTCGGCTCGATGATAACCTTTGAAGTGGAGTCAAAGGAATGTGCCGAAAAGATACTCAACAATGTGGAGCTGTTTTATTTTGCAGAGAGTCTGGGCGGCACGGAAACACTCATTACCTATCCGATCACTCAGACACATGCCGCAGTACCCGAGGAGTTGCTTGAGAAAAACGGCATAAACGAGAGACTGCTAAGGCTCTCGGTCGGTATAGAGGGAGCAGATGACCTGATAGGAGAACTGGACAGAGTACTTAAAATATGAAGCTTGATTTTGATACGGTATATGACAGGAGAGGGACAAACTCTCTTAAATGGGATTTTTTTAGAGAGAGACATCACAGCAGCGATGAGCTGCCGCTCTGGGTGGCGGATATGGACTTCAGAGCTGCCGATCCCATAGTAAAGGCACTGCGTGATACGGCGGATAAGGGCTTTTTCGGATACACGGTGGAAAAGTACGAAGATAAGAAGATCGTATCTGACTGGCTTCTGCGCAGACACGGATATGCTCCCGATCCTGAATACATAGTGTTTGCTCCGGGAGTGGTATACGCGCTGACGATGGCCGTACAGGCATATACCGAAAAGGACGACGCGGTGATGATATCGGAGCCCGTATATTATCCCTTTTCCACTTTGGTCGGAGACAACAGTAGGAGGCTTGTGCGCAATGTGCTCCTGAAGGATGAGGCAGGGCATTACAGCATAGATTTTGATTTATTTGAAAAGCAGATAATCGATAATGATGTAAAGCTGTACATACTGTGTTCTCCGCACAATCCGGTGGGGAGAGTATGGACAGAAGACGAGCTGAAAAAGATAGGAGATATCTGTCTTTCCCACGGTGTGACGGTACTCTCGGATGAGATACACGCAGACTTCGTATACGAGGGCAGCAGGCATATACCGTTTGCCTCGATCTCACCGGAATTTGAGGAACATTCAGTCACCTTTACATCGCCGTCAAAGACCTTTAATACGGCGGGACTGCAGATCGCTGAGATCATAGCCAAAGATCGCAATAAAAGAGTGTCCGTAAAAAAGCTCATGAACAGGCTTGGATACATGGAGATACCTGTAATGGGACTTGCTGCCATGAGAGCGGCATACACCGTGTGTGATGAATGGGTGGACGCTCTGGTAGCTTATATATATGAAAATATGGTTTTTATGGAAGGATACCTGTCTGAGAGTATTCCTGCCCTGCATATGACACATCCTGAGGGCACATATCTGCCGTGGGTGGATTTTTCCGCTCTGGGTCTTTCCGTACAGGAGCTCGAAGGGCTTGTCAGGGATAAGGCAAAGCTGTGGCTTGATGCGGGATATATATTCGGAGAGTCAGGGAGCGGATATCAGAGATTCAATGCCGCATGTCCGAGAGAAGTGCTTGTAAGGGCAATGGAGCAGCTGAAACAGGCTGTGAATGGCTGACACCGATTACCCCTGCCATATACAGACTTGCCCGGTATATTGCTGCTGTGGTATGCTTTTTTTAGTAAGTCATATCATTAGATAACGGTAAAGCAGCAGGGATGTCATTTATAGATTTTGAAAACATATTTACCTTATTTTGTACGATTGTCGGTCTTTTGGCATGCCTCTTCAGGTATATCGAAACTCCCAGGCGTACATATTTTTACCTAAAACCGGTTTCTTTCTGGCTCGTTTCATGAGTGATTACTTCTGGACAGTATATCAGCTTGTGACAGGCAATTATCCGGAGGTATCAGAATTCACGGCATATCTTGGGTGGAACATAGCATATGCCTGTCTTTTCCTATCCCTTCTGAGCTTTATAAAGGAGCACGACAGACTGTATTTTCATCCGCTGATGCTGTGGCCGGTACTGACCAATGTACCGCTGTTGTTTCTGTACCTCAGATACGGTGGATTGTTAAATAATCTGTGGGAGGTTGGGATAACGACCGTTACCATGGTACTGTGTACGGGAGAGATCATTTACTATCTGCGTTACAGGATATTCGGGACACATTTTCCATATTTTGCCATAATTATTTTAATATTTGGCATTTTGGAATACGGAATGTGGACAGCATCCTGCTTCAGCTGGAAAAGCGAGCTTTCGGATCCGTATATATACTGCTCGTTCTTAAGTGCGATCCTGGTTGTCTTTTTTGCATGGGCTGTGGGTAAAGGATATGAGTCCGCGCTGTTTTCGACAAACGGAAGGGATGAAGCTGAAGTTCGCTTTATGGCAGTAGTTCATGCGCTACTGTCTTTTTTGATCATAGCATTGTGCGTGGTCGGATGGTTGATCGCTGTCTGGGTCAATGCTTTACTGTCCGGCAATATGCTTACGGTCGTTATCTTTATTATCTCCGCAGCTCTGGTGGGGCTCATAATACTGCTGCTGTATGTATCACTGTCGAGGTATAAGAGAGCCGTGAATAAACAGAGGGACGTAGAGGCCGGTAAACGCAGCAGGTTTAATCTGATATTTACCCTGCTTGTCACTCTGGTACTTATTGCATTTGTAGTGCTCTACAATACGATCAGTTTTTATAATATCTCTGTGACCGGAGTCTATGTAGACGGTGAGACTGCTGTCAAAATGACAGCAGTAGATCTGGATAACTATCTTACCGTGGCAGAGACTACATTGAGGGTGGCTGCGGATACCGTGGAGCTGATGGAACAAAACGGTGATACATCTGCTGATATCCTGCGATATCTTACGGACCAGACAATAAAACAGTCTGAGCATTTTGATGATTGTTTCACCGGTATATATGCGTATGTAAACGGAGATTATCTGGATGGATCGGGATGGGTACCGCCGGAAGGATATGATCCGTTAACGAGAGACTGGTACAGCGCAGCTATAGCTGCAAACGGGGAGGTCGTTATCGTATCTCCTTATCTGGATGCACAGACAGGATCGATCGTGATAACTATCGCAAAAAGCATTTATGATCAGAATGTGGTCTGTGTGGATGTTATTGTTGATTACATAAAAGAAGTAACTGAGCAGGCGAGTATAGGCGGAAAAGGATACGGTATGGTGGTCAATAAGGACGGCTTTATCGTGGCTCATCAAAACGGGGAATACAACGGAAAAAACCTCGCAGATATATATAGTCAGGAGCTTCTGGATGAGATATTAGGTGTAAAGGAAGGCCGGATCAACGCAGTATTAAACGGTGAAGACACTACGCTTTTTATCAGTCCGATCATGGATCAATGGGTGGATGTGATAGCCGTGAGCAACGCAGAGCTCCTGAAGGATATACGCTCACAGCTGTTAGTTAATATTCTTGTTTCTTTGATAATGTTTTGTCTTATAGCCTTCTTTTATTATCTCGGATACAGAAATGAAATGGCATATAATAAAAAAGTCGGGGAAATGAATATACAGGTGGTAAGTGCTCTTGCGGCTGCGATAGACGCAAAAGACAACTACACCAACGGTCATTCATCAAGAGTGGCGACGTATGCAAGGATGATCGCCGAACGCATAGGATACAGTGAATCGAAGCAGAATGAAATATATATGATGGGGCTTTTGCATGATGTAGGTAAGATCGGTGTGCCCGACGATGTGATAAACAAGCCGACGAAGCTTACGGAAGAAGAGTTTGAGCTTATAAAAAAGCACCCGGAGATCGGCAGCAGAATACTTGAGAGTATAAAGGAAAGACCGAGGCTGGCTATAGGCGCAAGATGGCACCATGAGAGGTATGCAGGCGGCGGCTATCCTGACGGCATCAAGGGCGAAGAGATACCTGAGGAGGCAAGGATCATAGCCGTGGCAGATGCTTATGATGCTATGACGAGCTGTCGCAGCTACAGGAAAGTGATGCCGCAGGAGAAGGTCAGAGAGGAGATCGTGAAAGGCTCCGGCATACAGTTTGATCCGAGATTCGCTGAGATCATGATCCGCCTTATTGATGAAGATAAAGACTATTCAATGAAAGGTTTTTAAGGAGGATAATACACATGATAATAAAGCTGGATGAAGATACTCTGGATAGCTTTCTTCCGCTTGTTCCTGAGGAATTGCAGAGATATTTATTGGAGAAGGAGGCCTTCTGTCTGGGAGCGTTGAGAGATGACACGGCAGTAGGGCTTCTTGTTTTTACGGTCGGTGACGGATTGAATGCTGCCGGAGAGCTTGTTGTGATGATATCGGTACACTGGATATCCGTGGCAGAGGAGTACAGGCGTCAGGGAGTCGCGGATGAGCTGATGACGGCACTTTACGATATTACGGGAGACAGCCCCGACGCGATGATCGCATGTGATATCCCGCTTGGCAGAGGCTATGATAACGCGGAAGCCTTTTTCACGTTTCAGGGATTTGAATTTGAGAATAACGATATCCCGGTTATGGAGATCACTAAAGAGAATTTCCGGGCACGGCTAAAGGATGAGGACATGAAAAAGGCACTGTCTCTTGCCGACGAATCGAACAAACCGAAGGGTCTTGTGTCTTTGGATGAAATATCAAAGCTCAGATTCAGGAAGAACATGAAAACGATGCTCAGCGATGAGGAATTCATGTATTATACCGGTCTTTCTTATGACAGGGACGTGTATGACAGGGGTACAAGCTTTGCCATCATGAACGGGGATACAATCTCCGTATGGACTTTATTCAGAAAAACAAGAAGTGATGAACTTCATATGGTAATGTTTGACGCGTCATCAGGCGCGGATACGAAGGAGATGCTCGCGCTTCTTAAATATTCGGCTGTAATGTATTACCTGAACGAACCGGAGGGAGTGCATGTGAGACTTACACTCTGGAAGGAAAAAAGCAGGAAGCTGGCGGAGTATGTTTTCCCCAATAAAGACGAGTATACTGTCAGAAGAGGGTATCTGTCAGGGAGTTTAAGGTAATATATGGAAGGCATTGAAGGGATAGAAAAAATAAAGCAGGATACCGGTCGGCTGGTTGAAGAGTCCAGGCTTGCGGGGGAGCAGGCACAACAGGCTGATCAGGGTGATAAATCGGATCTTGTGTATGATGGAAAAGCATATATCAACGGATCGGATAGTGCCAGGGTTAATGCTGTCAGAAAATCCATAATAGAAAAAATCAACAGTGACAAGTATGCTCCTTCGGAGGGAATAAAGATCGGACCGTCTGATGAAGACAGCGCGATGATAGGGAAGTCTGAAAGAGTGAAGCAGACTATAAGAGAAAACCTTAATAAGGAGAACTATGTCCCGATAAAAGAGATCGATATAAAACCGTCCGGCGGAGAGGCCGCAGAAGGAGCGAAAAAATCCGAACGGGAAAAGACCGTGAAGGCTGCTTTCATAAAATACAGCAGAATGATCGACGAGGATAATATCCGGGGTCTTTTGAACGTAAAGAAGGATGATCCCGAAAACGGCTCGGTATACTACAAACAGATGCGGGAAGCGGTCTTATATGTAAAGGAGCTTTCGGAGAGGCTTTCACTCAATGCGGCAGAAGAAGACGGGGTAGATGAGGAAGACATCCTTGACCGCACAATAGTGGATCAGGTGCAGACGGAGGAGCTTGTAGAAGCCATGACGCGGCTTTCGGAAACTGCTCATGTTTATTACGATATGCACAGAGGGATGCGGTTTTTCAAGAAAGGTGAAAATCGTAAGGAGGCATGCAATAAGATACGCAAGCTTACGGAGCTGTTCTTTGATGAAATGGGAGTAAAGCTTGTCGGGGAGGGTCTTATTGATAAGAGCAGACCCATAAGCCTCGAAGGAGAAGACGGCGTAAAAGCGCATAAGAGACTGGCGGAGCTTGTTAAATATTATGATAAATGGAAAAAGCATTTTGCCTATAATGAGGCAGATGAAAGAGCGAATATAAAGGCAAAGGCAGACCTTTTTGCAGTCTATGAGCATGATATGGATGTATACAGATCCGCGTACAGACATAACAGCGAAGAAATGGATGCGGATATCGCGCATATCATAAAAGAGGCAAGATATTATAAGATTCAGAACAGTGTGCTGGAAAAGCTCGAGAAGAAGGGCGATATCAAAGGGGATGCCATTCATGAAATGGCAAAGGAGCATACCGATGAGCTGGACTACAGGGAGAAGGGCGAGGAGGAGCTTTCGACAGGAGAGATTGACAGGGATCTGTCACCGGCTCAGCTGAAGGCTATTGAAAGCATCGACCGCTGGTTCTTAAGGAATTACAATAACGGAGGACTGGTGGGTAGACCACTCAATATAAAGAACCATCACGGTGAGATCGTGTCCGAGCTCATGAGAAGGACAAAAAGAGAGCGTCTTTTTATTTATTACCTGATCGAGACCGGGGCAAGAAAGGAGCCGAAGGTCTTTGACGCGTATGCGTCACAGACCGAATACACGCCGGATCTGGACAAGCTCAAAGGACAGATGCTTGCATCAAGGCTCAAGGTGATGTCCAGACTTGTGGGCGGATATGTGTATATGCACAAGCTTACCGAAGCTCTGCAGATAAACAGGGATTACAAAGCACTGATAAAGGATTGCGCGAAGATCACAAGGATAGAAAGAGAAAAAAACGATGCCAAAGAGATAAATGATCCCGTAGAGAAGCGCAGTCTGATGCTGAAGAATGCATATAACAGCTGCAGGGTATATAAGCAGAGTGTGGAGGCCTGCAATAAAGCAAAAGGCAGTAAAAAACAGGCACTTGAGGCTCGGGCGGCTGAAGCCGGGAGAAAATACAGGGAGGATCTTGATGCCCTGATAAGCGCGGACAATGCCGTCGGAGAAGCTTCGGAAAAATACGGCAGACTCGGAAACGATGGGGAGAAAAGCGCGGACAGGGTTCTGAATCGTAAGGATAATAACGCGGAGGACATTAGGACCAATATGGACTCCTACACGGCCGGAGTCTCCAAGGGAGGAGAGTTTCTGGGTACCGGTATCAATTTCGCCGCGTCCACAGCGGATATCCTGAGTAAGAAAAACGGCGGTGTCTCATGGCGGCTCGCGGAGAGCAGTCTGGCCAAAGTAAATAAGTATGCTGATGGTTACGGGGCTTCGACGATATCAGGTCTGGGACATGCCATGGCCATGATGTACGGGATATACAATCTATGTGAGAACGGTGCTAAAATGCATGCCGGAGATATAGGAAAGGAAGTGGCCGGTATACTCAAGTCCGGTGCGGAAACCTATATATCATACAGGTCGGGGACTCAGCTTGTCGGACAGTTTGCCGGGCTTTCAAAAAACTGGGATGCGGACAAGGCAAAAAAGGTAGGAGTATCCGGCTCATTGAGAACCGCGGGAATGATCACCTCCGGTGTGGGGCTTATGATAAACACCTATAATATAGCGTCAGGAGTGTGGGACGGTGTAAATGCCGACAGAGCCTCCGGATATCTGGATAATAAGATAAAGAATTCAAAGAAGCTTAAGGACGCTCCGGAGGGAGAGACACAGAAGGCAAGGGATGAGAGACTTAAAAAGCTGAGGGAAGCCCGATATGAAGAGGATATGCTTAAGCTCTCCGGTGACCTGACCAGACATAAAGCAAAATTCGCGGGACTTGAGTATATGACCAACTGCGCAAGCGTGCTGGCAGTGACGATACCGGGACTGGGAAGCACGGTTTTCGCAACGGTCGGATTTGTCGGCGGGATAGCAGTGAGCATACTAAATGCTGTGAATATGGGAAGTATACGCGAGGCATTGTTTGACAGATATTTCCACTTTGATGAGTTCATGGCGAAGGTCAGAAGCAAGATGACTGAAAAGGGACGCAATATTTATTCAGAGAAGCCATTTAGGGAGCGTATGAGGAGAAAGCTGGCAGCTGCTGCCGGATACGCGGATATGATAGCAGCGGCGGATCAGATAGCGAAGAGATACGCGGATCAGATATGTGAAAGGCTTTTTGGGGGAAAAGAAGTAATGCCCGAGGAGGAAAAGAAAGGGTATATAGAGCTCATCAAAGCCTTCGGTCTGAAATATAACGAGAAAAAGAAGATACCTGACGCGAAGCTTCTGGCGAAGAAGATGACAGGAAGATAGGCGGAAGAAGACAGATGTTTGTGATATGAGGAGTACGACAATGGATAAAGAAAAGATAATTACTGAAAGGCATGAAGCGCTTGAAAAGTTAGAGGCGCTACTGAATGAGGAGCTTATCGCTGCCAGACTGAACACTCCGGAGGAAGGAAACGGCACAGAGATACTAACCGTGATCTTTCCTGAGCTTGGGATAGACGGAGACGGAGCCGTGGGAGAGCTTTTCTTCCTGCCGATATTCTTCGATGAGGCGACTGTACAGCATTTTGCTACGATACTAAGCATAGCGGATGAGATAGGTGCCGAACAGTATCCCACGCTTTATGAGGCGATATCATATATAAATTTCCGCCTGCCCTGCGGAGCTTACGCGCTTGACGATGAGACCGGATCACTGGTGTTTAAGCTGACGGTTCCGTTTCCTATGGAGCTTTCGGGACACGATCTTTTGAAGGAGCTGAATATATGTGCGGCAAATGCGATGGCGGCAGCGGATCAGCATATGAACCTCCTGCTCAGGATGCTTGACGGTGAGGCTTCCATGGATGATGTGAGGGCGGCTTTTTCTGACAGCGCTTCTCGTTGAGGCAATACTGCTTACCACGGCGGTCATGTGCTTTAGCTACGGCGACCGGCGACAACGCGGCATACGACAAGCTATCCATAGCGGACTGATGAGACAGACGAAGCAGCTGAGACAGTCGAAGCGGTTGATACAGCTGAAAAAACTGACGCGGCTGAAGCCGTGTACACAAGAGGAGAGAGGGAGGAACGAATTGATCAAAAACAAAAATGCACAGATCATATATCAAACAGCCTATATCACACTTGGACTGGTGGCCTCTGTCGCAAGCCTCGGGTTTTTTGAAATGGAGTTCAGATGGGATTTTTATATCTTTTTTACGAATATAAGCAACTATTTTTGCATCATAATCATGCTCGTGGAGCTGATACAGACAGTTAAGAGGGACAAAGACGATTATGTGACTACCATGCCGTTTATGAAATTCTGCGGAATGATGGGGATACTGCTTACCCTTCTGGTATTTAATCTGCTGCTCGCCCATGCGCCGGGAAGGGATCCGGCGGAGAACTACAAAGTAGGCTGTGTTCTGATGCATATAGTGTTGCCGCTGATGTATACGGCTGACTGGATATTATTCTACGACAAAGGAAAGGTCAGGGGTTCTTACCCTTTTCTTTCCCTACTGTTTCCACTGATATACCAGATGTATATATATATTCATGCTTCCATTCATCGATTTGATACATCCGTATTGAATTATCTCGGAACCGATCCTCTCATCTACCCTTATTTTTTTCTGAATCCCGAAAGGGTAGGCATTATAGGTGTCATTAAATGGTGCGCCGCTCTTATGGTTCTGTTTGCTGTGGGAGGATTTGTCTTTATGGGGATCGACAGACTGATGATGTGCATAAGAGACAGAGCTGAATGACACCTTGAAGTGATGGAAAGGAGCACTGACTGAAAGTATGAACAGAGCCCAGGGGAATGACATGAAAGCATTGTCGCATATAGTTTTGGTAAACGCGATAATGGTATTTTCGATAGTACTTACTGTCTATACAATAGTAAATGGAAATGACTACTGGATCATTCCTATATTTCTCATTGGGGCGATGGCCTGTTTTTTCATACATATCACAGAGGTGATGCAGCCCGTTGCACGTCTGTACTTTTACTCTACAGTGCTGTATCTCGAGCTCTTTTATTTCTTACTGAAGATTGACAATATATATGACGTCATGCCGGTGATGATGCTTGCGCTGGTTCTTCTTTCGATGACGGGTGTGAAAAGATTCATTGCTCTTTGCGTGGGGGTCGGTATATGCGGGACGATATTCAGGCTGCTGCTTGATGTGACAGTAGATAAAGTAAGACCTGACGCGTCTGATCTTGTACATATGGCATTGCAGCTGATGATTTTAGTCACGTTGGGGCATGCTATAAGCAAGATGATACAGGAATTCGAGAATAGCCAGGGCATTTCCGAAGAGCATATTACCGCTTTGGAGCAGGAGAATAAGACCGCGGATGATTTTCTTGCGAACGTTTCACATGAGATAAGTACACCTATCAATGCCGTGATAGGTCTCACGGAGGTCTGTCTTGACCTTGAAGAAAACGAGACTGTAAGGAACAATTTGCGCTCGATAGCGGCTGCGGGCAGGCGTGTGGGAGAGCAGATAAATGATATACTCGACTATTCTGAGATCGAGAGGGGAGGGCTTGCCGTAAATATGGAGGATTACAGTATTTCCTCCGTGCTAAACGATCTGATGTCCGAGCTGAAGCCGTATAAGCCTGACGATATAGAGCTCGTGATAGATGTAGATCCCACTCTTCCGGCAGTGATGAGGAGTGATCCGGGCAAGCTGAAAAGGATACTCTGGCATGTGATCATGAACGGACTGAAGTACACCAAAGAGGGAGGCGTATATGTCTGTCTGTCGCATATTCCCCAGACATACGGACTGAATCTGTGTATTGATATCAAAGATACCGGCATCGGTATGACTGACGCGGAAATAGAACGTATCTACGAAAGATTCTATCAGTCTGATTCCGGAAGAGACAGATCCAGCAGCGGCTTGGGACTGGGTATGTCTATAGTGGCAGGGTTTGTTTTGGTATTGGACGGGTTTATCACTTTGGACAGCAAGCTGGGAGAGGGTACTGAGGTACACATATGTATACCTCAGGAGATAGTCGTATCGACACCGTGTATGTCCGTGAGTGTTTCCAAATCAAGCAAGGTCTTAGGTACATTCCTTAAATTCAAGCGGTTCCCGCACCCTAACGTGAGGGAATACTACAACGCGATGATGAAAAACGTGATCAGCGGTTTGAATGTGCCGGTGCATAGGGCAAATGATATAGATGAACTGAAGAAGATAAACAATGATGTGCATCTTACGCATCTGTTTGTCGGAGAGACCGAGTATATGACAGATCCGGAATATATGGAGACCATTGCGGAGGATATGATACTGGTCATAGTATGTGATGAATGGTTTAAGCCCTTGCCGGGCTCAAAGGCAAGGCTTATGTATAAGCCTTTTTACGCTTTCCCGGTCATGTCGATATTAAATGCGGATCCGGGTACCGTAGATATGCAGCAGGGCAGGATGTACTGCCGTGGAGTAAATGTACTGACCGTGGATGATGAAGAGACGAACCTCATGGTCGCAAAGAATCTCTTCAGAAGATACGGCATGAATGTCAGTCTGGCTTCATCAGGGGAGGAAGCGGTGAGCCTATGCGCGGAAAACAGATATGATCTTATCTTTATGGATCATATGATGCCCAGGATGGATGGGATAGAGACCGTCAGGCGTATTCGCGCCGAGATCACCGGAAAGGGGATGCAGCCTGCAATAGTAGCACTTACCGCAAATGCCATGAGCACGGCAAAGGAGATGTTTAAGGGCGAGGGATTTGACGGCTTCCTAAGCAAACCGATAGAGGTGGCAGAGCTGGAGAGAGTATTGGCTAAGGTACTGCCATCATCTCTTATCTCATATGAAGCCGAAGCCTGTCCGGACATGCCCGGACAGCAGAGTCCGTTACCGGATAAAGATGACGATATGCAAAAGCTCAGAAATGCCGGGATCGATCCGGAAAAAGGCATGGAGTACTGCCTTTATGACGCAGAGCTGTACAAGGCAGTGCTTGAAGAGTTTGTAAATGATTCCATAGAGAAGGAAAAAGAGCTTGAGGAGTTTTTTGGAAAAAACGACTGGGACAACTATATCATCAGGATACACTCGATCAAAAGCTCGGCTCGTATGATAGGAGCCATATCCTTATCCGACTGTGCAAAGGCTCTTGAGAATGCCGCCAAGGAGAATGATACGGTATATCTGAATGACATATATCCCAGATTTCTCAAGGAGTATATGGAACTGGCAGGAAAAATAAGAAGCATATGCGAAATGGGAGAAACCAATGATCGGTAAATTCAAGGAGATTTTTTTTGACAGAAGGATCGATATCCAGGACAGGCTTTTCATACTGCTTGCTGCCATAGCCATTGCAGGCACGATCGCCGCCTTTATTACGGGACTGGTGATGGGTGAGAATATTGAAGGGTCTCTTACCACGCTATGTGGAATTTTGATCGCAACAGTGATCGTATACACAGGATACAGGTATAATAAATTAAGACTTGCCGCCAATATCATAGCACTCATTATTGTATTTGTATTATCTCCGGTAGTGTTCTTTACGAGCGGCGGCATCTACGGGGGCGCTCCGATATGGCTTGTGTTTGACCTGCTCTATATAGGCATGATACTGAAGGGCAGGATCAGGATCGTGCTGCTGATCTGTGAGACAGTGATGATCTCTGTCTTCTATTACATTGAATACAACTATCCGGATACGGTGATACCGCATAGTACGGATGAATTCTATTCTGATTCGCTTGGATCGCTCATTATAGTCACATTCATTATAAATATACTTATGATAATCCAGGTATATATCTATACCAGGGAAAACAAGATAAGCATCGCGCAGAAGGAAGAGATCGATGCGCTGAATAAGGCACAGGGCCGTTTTTTCTCCAGTATGAGCCATGAAATAAGGACTCCTATAAATACCATAATAGGACTCAATGAGATGATACTCAGGGAGGATGTATCGGAGGAGGTTGCTGAGGACGCGATAAACATCCAGGCGGCCAGCAAGATGCTGCTGAGCCTGATAAACGATATCCTTGATATGTCAAAAATGCAGTCCGGACAGATGCAGCTGACGAATGCCCCTTATCATCCTATGGACATGATCTCCGATGTGGTCAGTATGATGCAGGTGCGCGCAAAGGAGAAGAAGCTTGAATTTAACGCGAATATATCGCCGGATCTCCCGAAGGAGCTGATCGGTGATGAAGTACGTATGAAGCAGATACTCATAAATCTATTAAATAATGCCATCAAGTATACAATGCAGGGATATGTCATGCTTTCCGTTCAGTGCGAAAAGGGGAACAAAGGAATGACGAATGTTATTTATTCGGTGACTGATACGGGAATAGGCATAAAAAAAGAAAGTATACCGTTTCTTTTTACGGCATTTAAGCGCGTGGATGAGGAGAAAAACCGCTATATAGAGGGCACTGGTCTGGGGCTGTCGATCGTAAAGCAGCTCGTCGATCTGATGGGTGGTAAGGTGACTGTCAACAGTGTCTATATGAACGGTTCGACCTTTATCGTAGAAGTGCCTCAGCTGGTGTCGGATGAGACTCCCATAGGTCATATAGAGATGCTTATGCGGCAGAGTATAGACAGGAGCGTACTTTATCATCAGAGCTTTGAGGCGCCCGGAGCAAGGATACTTGCCGTGGACGATACTCCCGCGAATCTTATGGTGGTCACAAAGCTGCTACGTGCAACGCAGGCGGAAATCGATACTGTGGGAAGCGGAGCAGAGGCTTTAGAGAAGACTCTGCAGAATGAATATCACGTGATATTGATGGATCATATGATGCCTGAAATGGATGGTATTGAGTGTATGCACAGGATACGCAGCCAGATCGGTGGCTTGAGCAAGGATACAAAGTTTGTTGTGCTTACCGCAAATGCGGGAAGTGAAGAGAAGGCTTTATATGAGAAAGAAGGATTCGATGGATATCTGCTTAAGCCGGTGAACGGGGACGCATTGGAAAACGAGGTGCACAGACTGCTGCCGCCTGAGCTTGTAGCAGTAAAAAGAACAGAAGCGAACACCATAAGGGATGAGGCTTCCTGGGTGCAGAGTAATCATAAAAAAGCAAACGTTATCATCACTGTTCCGAGTGTGGCAGATATACCCGGAGAGCTGTGGGATAAGCATAATATCCGGATGATCCCGTTAAAGATAGAAACAGAAAACGGAGTCTTTAGGGATAGTATAGATCTGAATGCGGGAGCTATACTCTCATATATGGATCATAAGGGCAGGCAGGCGAAAATAAGAGGTCTTGAGACAAATGATCTTGAGACCTTCTTTGCGGAGCAGCTTCAGTACGCAAATAACATCATACATCTGACTGCTTCGAGCAAGGTGACGGACACAGGATTTTACCCTTCGGAAGAGGCATCAAAGACCTTTGACAGCGTGACCGTAATGGACACCATGCATATATCGACAGGATTAGGCATAATGGCGCTTGAAGCTGACGATATGGCAGCAGACGGCAGGAGTCCAGAGGAGATCATACACAGGCTCGAAGACATGCGCAAGGAGGTGCATACTAGGTTCATAGTGAAGAGTCTTGATCATCTGTTGAGTTCGGGACAGATGAACAATCGGATAGTCGCTAAAATCACAAAAGCATTTATGATCCATCCCATGATCGAGATGAAGCGAGGCAGGATGACAGTGACAGGGATTTATATCGGATCAAGAGAGCACACATGGAAAAGATATATATCAAGAGTGCTGAGAAGCCCTGATAAGATAGATACGGGCAGGCTGTATATCACACATGTGGGACTGACGAAAAAGGATATTGACTGGATCAAGACTGAGGTTGAAAAAAGAGTATCCTTTGATGAGATATATGTCACTCAGGCTTCTCCCGCGATCTCTGTCAATGTAGGCTCGGGAACCTTCGGTCTGCTGTACAGGGAAAAGGTATGATATAAGAAGCAGCGTGTAAGAAACATCTGGAACTATATAGGCAAAATACCTACCTACCATAAAACGGCATAGCCGGAAATGCTATTCCAACTATGCCGATTCTTTCAGGGATGAAAAATCCCTTAGTCTACTCGCTGAATGATGACGTTTTGCTTTTTTGATTCAAATCAGGCCTTAAAATCGAAGTGGGGTTTTAGTGCTTCTTCGTCATTGTCCGAATTAAGGAACTCGGTTATTTTTGCTGCCAAGTCGTCCAAATTATCGGACTGTACATATTTTCGTACAGCTGGCTCACGCTTCTCTAAACGCTCCTTTTCTTTGGCTTTTTCTGCGTCCTTTTCTTCTGCCCTTTTTTCTTCGGCTCTTTCTTCTCTTTTGGCGCGAATCCGCTCTGCCTGAGCCTTTCCGACCTTTTCAAGCTCGGCGAAAAAGCTTACCTGACCGTCATCACCGATGGAAATACCTACGCTTTTTACAGCAGCTTTTTGATCGTCTGAAAGACTCTCTTTGAACTCATCGAGCTGCTGCTGTGAATCTGAAATCGTGTTAAAGATCTTTTCCTTGTAGTCGGAATCCGCAGCCATTCTTTCCAGCTCCTCGGGCTTTATTACAACCCCGAATTCATTGGTGCTGTTGGAGAGAATACGACTTGCTTCTTCATCGTTTGCAAAATCTGCTACGAAGAAATCCGTATTGCCGTACTTCTCCTTCAATTCGTCAAGTACCTTTTTAGCGCCGTCACTGAGCTCTGCTCTGGTCTCTGAAGAGACCCTGTCAGTCTGTGAATTCTTCTGAATATACGCGTCAGCATCCTTTTGATCGGCCTTTTTGCCTGAATTTACAGGCTTTCTGGCACCCGCCAGTCCTTTGAGCAGGTCGTTTTGACCTATACTTCCGTATCCGTTTATACCAAAACTCATGGTAGCCTCCTTTCTGCCATTTAGAATATCGGCATAATACGGTAAAAACTTAACAATATATTGTTGAGGTCAAAACCTGGCATCATCAATATGTTGATAAGTCGGAAGGGATTTTAAGAGATGCACATTATGACGGAGAGTGACATAAATGCAGGAAAATCGGCAAAAGCTGGTACTTCGGAAATCATTATGTAAAGGGTTTGCAGGAATTTATGCAAGTGCTGTTGATAGTGTGATTTATGTGGATTATGTGTTTTTTATCAAGTATTTGTGCCTTGTATACGAACAGGGTAGGATATATTGTATCTCGGACTATAAAATATCTGACGATATTTTTCCGTGCTGTGGATAAAATGTGGAAATGTTTTCCTGAAGCCGTAAAATACGGGCTTGCAGGGGATGATGATACGTGAGTGTTTCGAATAAGACACAATATATTGTACGATATCAGCGTGGGATTACGAAGTACAAAATGCTCCGGCTACCGGGTTTTGACTTTGAGAATAATTTGTTATTCTTCGTCAGGAAGATGGCAGTATGTTTTTTGCAACCCCTTTTGCACACCCGAAAGGGTTCTATAATTAAACAACTATCGTTATGCTAAAAAATTCGGACGATGATCACAGAGACTATTCTTTCAAGTATATTGGATTCCACGGTAAAAAAGCGCAGACTGCCGATCCCGGTTTCACACTAATCCTTTAGGCATCCTATCGGAACTACTCTGACTCCGGCCTCCGTTGTATACCCAATTGTAGCCGTTGCACAGATCACTATAAGTGCTGATGGTTCACGATATACTGCATCTATAGAGTATAGAGTATAGACCTAACAAAAATGCTATTATAGTATCAAATACATGATATTTCTTGCGATTAGTGATATAATGGTAGCAAATTAGGAGGGCGCTATGTTATATATTTTTGAAACACCATCCGATGTAGCTATTAAAATGGCTCAGAAGTTGAAGTCAATTCGAAAAAGGCGAAAGATAACACAAAAACAGTTGGCAGCCAGAAGTAATGTAAGCTATGCAACGCTTAGAAAATTTGAAAAAACAGGACAAATTTCCCTCGAATCCTTCATCAAAATTTCCATGGAGCTTGGTCTTCTGAATGAGCTCAACAATTTGTTTTCGAATCCAACCTACAATAGTATTGAGGAGGTAATAAATGAGCGAAAACAAAACACTTGACGTTTATTATAAAAACAAACATGTAGGGACTCTGGCGGAGATGGTTGACAAAAGAATAGCTTTCCAGTACGACCGGGAGTGGATTCGGACTGGTTTTTCAATCAGTCCGTTTTCTTTACCCTTATCAGATAAGGTTTTTGTTCCTGATGAAAGATCAAGAGATCGTTTTGGAGGTCTCTTTGGTGTATTTGCCGATAGTCTGCCTGACAGTTGGGGCGAATTGCTTATGGATAGGTACTTGAGTTCGGTAGGAATCAGCAGGGAAAGCATTTCCACCTTGGATCGCTTGGCGTATATAGGAACTTCGGGAATGGGAGCGTTAGAGTATGTTCCTGCCCAAAATACCGATTATGATATCGCCGGTTCAAAACTTAATTTTGACGAAATAGCTAAAGAATGTAGCGAGATCCTCTCGTCAAAGACATCAGATAAAATTGATATATTATACAAATTGGGAGGTTCAAGTGGAGGAACACGTCCAAAAGTATTTTTAACCGAACAAGGCAGAGAATGGATTATAAAATTCCCCGCATCAAAAGATCCGAACATTAGTGGAAAACGTGAGTATGATTATTCGTTATGTGCAAAAAAGAGTGGAATTTATATGACTGAAACGCAGCTTGTTAAATCGGCGATTTGTGAAGGCTATTTTAAGACAGAACGGTTTGACAGACAAAATGGTCAAAAAATTTTTACTGCAACCTTTGCCGGAATTCTTGAAGCTGATTTTAGGGCGCCGTCTTGCGATTATGAAACGTTTATGAAACTAACAAGAGCAATAACAAAGGATAATTATGTAGATAAAGAACAGATATTTAAAATTATGTGTTTCAATGTAATGACGCACAATAAAGATGATCATACCAAAAACTTTTCATTTCGGTATACCGAAGATCAAGGTTGGAGACTTGCCCAGGCATACGATTTGACATACAGCGATACGTACTGGGGAGAGCATACTACATCTGTTCATGGGAAAGGCAAGGATATCACCGATGACGATCTTATATATGTAGGGGTTACTTCTGGAATTAATGAAAAACTTTGCAAAGAACATATATACACGATAAAAGAAAATACACAAGACCTATCAAAATACATAAATCTGACTTATCCCGGTCTGAACGCATTTTAGAGCATGCTCTGATTCTGCGGAATAATCTGAAGGCAATAAAGTCATCGAAAACCGGATGATGGAATAGAGCGTCAGGAAACAGCAAAAAATAAATTTCTTGACTGGGATAAGGCAGTTTATGTATAATATCCAAGGTGTGCTGAAATGCATGCAAATAAACCCATTCAGAGTAGATGTGGT
Organism: uncultured Lachnospiraceae bacterium; assembly: GCA_905235585.1. Classification (GTDB taxonomy): domain Bacteria; phylum Bacillota; class Clostridia; order Lachnospirales; family Lachnospiraceae; genus NK4A144. Next base: position 20,787 of record CAJOME010000025.1, read on the forward strand.
CTGAAGGGAGGGATGAAGAATGTCAAACGTGATCGTAAAAGAGAATGAGTCTCTTGACAGCGCGCTCCGCAGATTCAAAAGGAACTGCGCAAAGGCGGGCATACAGCAGGAGATACGTAAGAGAGAGCACTACGAGAAGCCCAGCGTAAGAAGAAAGAAGAAGTCTGAGGCAGCACGTAAGCGCAAGTATTGATATATTTTTGCGACCTGCAATCAGAAACACGCATTTATGCGGGTTTCGTGCTAAAGCATTGGTCATGAAAATGTAAAATGAAATGCCTTGATGATAAATGATGCATCAAGGCATTTTTACATTTATAATATATAAAGCAGCTGCGAACGATGCATATGTATAAAGCAGCAGCGAACATTACATAGTGTGTATAGCGGCTGCGAACGATGCATATGTATAAAGCAGCAGCGAACATTACATAGTGTGTACAGCGGCTGAGGACAATGCATAGTGCATATGGCAGCAGCGTACAGAGTGCCTGTGTTGTCAGAGGCATGAAACAAAAAGACGGGATGTTTTATTGCGTATCGGAACATGGGATCATGATAGGATTTATTAAAGGAACTGTTGATACGGTAGGAGAGAGCCGGGCTCTGGTGGATGTAAACGGAGTCGGCTTTGAGGTGAATATTGGCTCCGGCACGGCCGCGGAGATGCCGCCTGTGGGAGAAGAGGTGAAGCTCTACACCTATATGGCGGTCAGGGAGGACGATATGTCCCTTTTCGGCTTCCTGCACAGAGATGAGCTGGAGGTGTTCAAGCTTCTGATAAAGGTGAGCGGCATAGGACCTAAGGGAGCACAGGCTATTCTGTCTGTGATGAGTGTAGCGGATCTGAGATTTGCCATACTCACCGGAGATGCCAAGTCCATATCCAGAGCACCCGGGATAGGCGGCAAAACAGCCCAGAAGCTGATACTGGAGCTTAAAGATAAGGTGGCGGATACGGAGGCTATCGACGGAGACTCATACAAAGCGGCATCGGGGAGCAGCGCAGCTCCTGTTCAGGATGAGCGTACCGAAGCGGCAGAGGCTCTTATTGCGCTGGGATACAGTCAGGGTGAAGCCTAC
>CAJOME010000026.1 GCA_905235585.1 uncultured Lachnospiraceae bacterium
CTTCCTCCAATAAACCCGACTTTATCAAAACGATGAAAAACCGAAAAATGCTATGGACATCAGAGCAGCCGTGATCATCACGATGGGAAAGCCCTGAAATGCCTTCGGTACCTCGTTGTACTCATTTTTCTCCCTGATATAGGACATTATCGTAATGGCGATAAAGAACCCTATCGCCGTAAAGAATCCGTATGCCGTACCCGTAAGGATATCGTAATCCTTCTGCACATTCAGCAGAGCCACGCCGAGCACCGCGCAGTTTGTCGTGATAAGCGGAAGATATATGCCGAGAGCATCATAAAGTGACTTTATATATCTCTTCAGAAACATCTCCACAAACTGTACCAGCGCAGCCACTATCAGTATAAATACTATCGTCTTAAGATGATCCAGTCCGAAGGGTCTGAGCAGGAAGGTGTATATCACGCCGCATACGAAGGATGCGAGTGTGAGTACGAAGGTAACTGCGAATCCCATACCTATAGCGCTCTTACTCTTCTTGGAAACACCGAGGAAAGCGCAGATACCAAGGAACTGGCTGAGCACCACGTTGTTTATTAGCGCCGCAGAAAGCGCAAGCATCAATATCTTCATACCTTCGCCTCCTCTGTGGTTTCTTTAGCCTCTTTGCCGCCGCACATCCCGAGCTTTGCACAGCTCGTACAGTCTGTACAGCCGTTTTCGGTGGGATCCCATCCGGTACGTCTTGCGGCTCCTATCTTCAGCTTATTCATTATTGCCACAAAAAACGCCATTACAAGAAATGCTCCGGGTGCAAGGATAAAGATATTTACCGGCTCGTATACTCCGGGTGTCACCTTCATACCAAACCATGTACCCGCTCCGACTATCTCTCTTACCGAGCCTATAAGGAGCAGTGCCAGAGTAAATCCGAGTCCCATGCCGAGTCCGTCAAATACCGACTCTACGGATCCCTTCTTTCCCGCATAGGCCTCGGCTCTTCCCATGATGATACAGTTTACGACGATAAGAGGGATATAGATGCCGAGTGCAGCGTAAACACTTGGTGTAAAGCCCTCCATAAGAAACTCCACTATAGTCACGAAGGAGGCGATTATCACTATGTACGAAGGTATGCGCATACGGTTGGGGATCACCTTCTTAAGCAGTGATATCATCAGATTTGACATGGTGAGTATAGCCGTGGTGGAAAGCCCCATTCCGATCGCGTTTACCGCGCTGGTAGTCGTCGCAAGTGTGGGACACATCCCAAGTATCAGGCAGAACACCGGATTTTCCACATATATACCGTTCCACAGCCGTTCTATCGGCTTATCTTTCTGCAGATTCATACTATCTGGCCACCTCCTCGTACGTCCTTGCCGCTATCACCGCAGCGTTTACGGCATTTGTGACCGCGCTCGTGGTGATGGTAGCTCCGCTTATGGCATCTATCTCATTAGGCGCGCTCTTGCCGGTCTTGGTGTAGGCGATCAGGGAATCCGCATTCAAATCCTTAAAGCCGTCTATGAAAGGAGACTCCTTTGCCTTCATGCCCATGCCTGCTGTCTCCGAAAGCGAAAGAAAGGAGATCGCATTTACCTTATAAGAGCCGCCGGCGTTACTTACTCCGACCATTATCTCGATATCTCCGCCGTACCCGTCACTGTCTGTCACATCCACCACATATCCGAGCGGGTCACTGCCATCGCTGCCGTAAGCGCAGTCAATGGAATTTAAGGTGACTCCGGTGATACCGTCAGTCTCGAGAGCTGCCAGATATTTATCCGCAAATCCGGCGGTATCCTGTCCGTCGGTAGCTTCAAATGAGGAAGCCTCCGAAAAGACCGCCTGCTGTGACGCTATCCTCGTCTTCAGCTTTTCATTGGCTATCGGCTCCTTGGTGATATTGTAGACAAAGCCGAGCAGCATACCTGCGATGAGTGTGATAAGTGTTACGATCAGTATATCCTTAAAAGCCGATCCTGATTTATCCATTCTTTGCCTCCTTTTCGCGCTTTATGCCAAACGCTAAAGGTCTGGTGAACTGCTCGATCATCGGTGTCAGGCAGTTCATGAATACAATGGCATAGGATACTCCCTCGGGTGACTTCGATACCATTCTGAACAGGTAAGTAAGTACACCGAGACATATACCATATATCAGCTGTCCCTTGCCCGTCATGGGGCAGGTCGCATAGTCGGTCGCCATAAACCACGCTCCGAGCATCAGTCCTCCGGCAAATATCTCGCACAGAGTAAAGTAGAACGGATCATTGTAGCCGCGTATCAGCGAGGTGATAAGCACCAGCACAAAGAATGTACCTATATAGCTGAGAGGTATCCTGAGGTCTATCACCTTAAGCGCAAGTAAAAAAACTGCTCCGATAAGCAACGCGAGAGCGGAAGTCTCGCCTATGGTACCGGGTATATTTCCAAGGAAAAGATCTCCGAGCGGATAGGCTGCTCCGGTCTTAAGCGTCGCAAGCGGTGTCGCGGAGGAGACCGCGTCCAGCGCTGCCCTTGATGCCGCTCCAACCATACCGCCCTTTGCGCCATAGTCGGTCATCTGCGACGAGAAAGAGATCAGCAGGAAGCATCTCGCTCCCAGAGCGGGATTCATAAAGTTCTGTCCTATACCGCCGAAAAGCTGCTTTACCACGATAATGCCAAAAACGGATCCCAGTATCGGAACGAAAAGAGGTACCTCCGGCGGCATATTCATCCCTATAAGAAGTCCGGTCACCACAGCCGACAGATCATATATCGTCACCGGACGTTTCGTTATCCTCTCGAATACATACTCTGAAAGCACCGCGGAGCCTACGGACACAAGCAATACCATAAGAGCATGCACTCCGAAAAACACCACGCCGCATACACTCGCAGGAACCAATGCCAGTGCCACCGCACCCATTATCTTCTGGGTCGTGACATTGGCTCTTACGTGCGGTGATGAAGAAACACTGTACAGATCACTCATCCTTACTTCTTCCTCCTTTCCGCAAGCAGAGTCCTGCGCATCGCTTTGATATTTGCGGCAAGAGGTCTCCTGGCGGGGCATGTGTATGAGCATGAGCCGCATTCCACGCACTCCATACCGAAACGCTCCGCAAATCTTTCCTTATCTCCGCGCTCTGCTATATCCGACAGATCACACGGCATGAGATGCGCCGGGCAGCCTTTCACACATCTGCCACACTTGATGCAGGGGGTTGTGACCGCTTCCCTCACAGGATCCTTTAAGAAGCAGGTGATGGCACCGCTTGTCTTCGTGACGGGCACATCCAGTCCGAACAGAGCGAAGCCCATCATGGGACCGCCCGAGATCAGCTTCTCCGGACGGCTCTTAAACCCTCCGGCTTCCTCAAGTATATCCGCGTAAGACATCCCTATGCGGACATCATAGTTCCTGGGATTGTTTACCGCATCACCCGATACCGTAAAGATCCTGTGCATCAGCGGTCTGCCCTTTATGACCGCCTCATAGACCGCTATCACGGTATCCACGTTGTTTACAATACAGCCGACATCGGCGGGGAGGATCGAAGAATTTACCTCTCTGCCGGTTATCGCATATATCAGGGAACGCTCGGCACCCTCGGGATACTTGGTCTGCATCACCTCAACACGTATCCTGTCCTTGCCTGCTACGGCCTCCCTCATCTTTTCTATGGCAGCGGGTTTGTTGTTCTCTATACAGATCACACCCTCCGCCTTCGGAAATACCTTTAAGACGCACATGAGACCCTGTACGAGCTCATCACTGTTCTCGAGCATGCACCTGTAGTCTGAGGTAAGATACGGCTCACACTCCGAGCCGTTCACAAGGATATGATCGATCTTATCCGGCTCCTTGGGTGACAGCTTCACATGGGTCGGAAAGCCTGCTCCTCCCATACCTACCACACCGGCATCCTGTATCCTCTTTATGATGTCCTCTTTGCTGAGTGAATCAAGCTCCGCTGTCGTGAACTCGGTCTCGGTATCCTGCCCGTCGTTTTCTATCACGATAGCGTCCACCATATCACCGAGCGCGTTTTTTCTTTTCTCCAAAGCCTTGACCGTACCCGATACCGAAGAGTAAACGGGAGAAGATACAAAGCCACCGGCCTCAGCTATCATCTGACCGATGATCACGGTATCGCCCTTTTTTACCACCGGCTTCGCCGGAGCACCTATATGCTGGGACATGAGGTAGACCATTTCCTTACCCGGTGCGAGAACCGTGATGGGCTGATCCATGGATATTTCTTTCATGTCATTTGGATGTATGCCACCCTTGAATGTTTTTAACCGCAAGTTATCCTCCTATACATCTTTTTAACTGTTCAGAACCCTGCAGATTCTCCTCACTGTATTTTATCGTCTGTTGGCTTTTCTTTTACTTGTCCAAGTTCCGCTTCGGCAGAGCTTACCGCACCTGACGCACCTGTTTCCGTGGGCTTTATAGGCTTGTCTTGTCCAAGTTCCGCTTTAGCGGAACTTGCAGCACTTGCTGCGCGTTGCGCGGCAAGTGCCGCTCGCTCCGCTGCCTGCCTTGCCTGTTCAGCAAGCATAGCCTTTTGCTTTTCCGAAAGCTCAAAGTCAAACTGCTTCTTTATCACATCAGGCTCGGTGTATTCCCTGGCAATGGACAGTGATTTCTTGGGACAGTTGTCCACGCACCTCCGGCATTGTATGCATGAGAAGGGTCTTATCGACCAGGTCTGCACCTTCTTGTCCACAGTGATGGCTTTGGTGGGGCATCTCATCTGACACACTCCGCACAGCACACAAAGATCCATATCATTCACGACATGACCTCTCGTGACCTCTTTATAGGTGGGCGGTCCGTCGGGATACTTCTCCGTAGCAGGAGCACTGGCCAGATTTTTCAGTTCAGTCTTGATAAAATTTACAAGTGACATCTGTATCTGTCTCTCCGTGACACTTTCATTCGTACATTCTCATTCTTTATCTTTCGGTGCATGATATACAGGGATCTACCGTAACCACAAGTATCGGTACATCCGCCACGTCACATCCCTTCAGCATTTGTGCCAGAGCGGGCACATTTGCAAAGGTTGGTGTCCTGACACGCATTCTCTCTATAAACTTCTTTCCCGAAGCGTGCACATAGTAGCAAGCTCCGCCTCTTGGCTGCTCTATCACAGTCATATATTCCCCGTTGGGGAAGCCTTTTACCGGTACGTATATGCCCTCCCCGGGTATATTCTCTATGCACTGTCTGATGATATCCGCAGACTGATATATCTCCTGAATGCGCACATAGCATCTGCCGTACGAATCCCCGTCCTCACTGGTTATGATATCGTAGTCCACCTTGCTGTACGCGGCATAGCCTCTGGTGCGGTTATCTATCGCCACGCCCGAGCCTCTTAGGAAAGGTCCCTCGCAGCCGAGTCTTATCGCGTCCTCTTTGGATATATATCCTACTCCTTTCAGGCGGCCAAGCACCGCCGGATCCGACATAAATGCCTTTTCACAGGCGCGGATACCCTCTTCCACCTTTTCAAGCTCGGGCAGAAAACCACGGAGTACATCGTCGGGGACATCCTTCCTCAGTCCGCCTATCCTGATGATGGAAAAAATGACCCTTCCGCCGGTCGCTGCCTCAAGCATGTCAAGGATCTTTTCTCTGTATTTCCATGTCTCCATGAAGAGGCTCTCAAAGCCAAACGCGTCTGCCATCAGTCCAAGCCACAGTATATGCGAATGCATGCGAGAAAGCTCAAACAGTATCGTGCGTATATATTTAGCCCGGTCTGTCGGCTCTATCGACATAAGATGCTCTATGGCATTCACGTAGCCGTAGCCATGCCCGAAAGAGCAGATGCCGCAAATGCGCTCCGCCACATATACCATCTCGCCAAAGTCTTTTTTTGTCACAAGGCTCTCGAGACCCCTGTGAACAAATCCGATGGAAGGTATTGCCTCCACGACCTTTTCATCCTCTACGACCAGATCTATATGTATCGGCTCCGGCAGTACCGGATGCTGGGGTCCGAATGGGATTACACTCCTGTTTCCTTTCATCTGTATCTCCTGCCTTAAGCAAACGGCGATTCTACCGCCGTACGGTAGAGTCCGCCCTTATAATCGTGACTTATGCCGTCTATGCTTATCCCGAAAAGATCGTGCATTTCATTCTCGTAAAGATAAGCGTTTTCAAACAGGTCGGTAATGCTCGGTACATGGGTATCCGGATCGATGGTGACCTTTATATGGCGCGTATCGTACTCCTTTACAAAGGTGTAAAGCAGCTCGTACTGCTCTCCGATCTTGGTGGCGCATATCTGCATGACGCGTCTGCCGTCTGTCTTCATCTCTTTTACCTTGTTGAGCAGTGTATCCAGTGCGATCTCTTCCGTATTATCAAGCATCTGCCTTCACCCCGCCTGCCTTCTTCTCTTCAAGCTGTTTCCTGTATTCCTCGGATGTCAGGCTCCTGTACCCCTCCTGCTTCATCCTTCTCTTCTTATCGTCAAGTATCTGAAGTGCTTTTACAACCCCGTCTATGATGGCCTCAGGGCGTACTGCGCATCCCGGCACATATACATCCACGGGTATGACCGTATCCGTACCTCCGAGTATATTATAGCATTCCTTGAATATGCCCCCGTCACAGGCGCATATGCCGCAGGCGAGCACTACCTTCGGATCCGGCATCTGATCGTAGATCTGCCTGACCACATCCTGATTCTGCGCGTTCACGCCCCCTGTGCAGAGAAAAATATCCGCATGCTTGGGATTGCCCGTATTTATGATGCCAAATCTCTCCACATCAAATCTAGGTGTTGTCGCGGCAAGCACCTCTATATCACAGCCGTTGCAGCTGCTTCCGTCATAATGCAGTAACCATGGACTCTTGGAAATCCTCATTACGCTTTTCTCCTCTACTTGTATCTGTCCACAACCCTCTGGGTTCATCACAGATACCGGCATCTGACTCATCAGGATCTGCCCTGCGGGCAAGGAGCCAGATACTTTAACCATGATGTTTTACACGCAACCCGCGGCAAGCGCGTATTGCTGTTCTGAATATTTATCTCTGCTTTACCATCACAGTCCCTTGGTCAGTGACAATAGAAGCATAAGATTTGTCCCGCCGGCAAAAAATGTAACGAGCCATGAAAATCCGAGCAGCGTCTCCCACTTTACTCTCGGGAATACATTGTCGATGAGTGACATGCAAAACATCACTATCGCGACAGCGATCAGCCCCCAGATAATACTGACAGGGTTTGATGTGATAAAGAAAAGACCCACCAACCCCAGCATCAATATCTCCTCATAGAGTTCAGCCAGCTCGGATACTCCGTATATTCTTCCCGACAGATCTCCCGTGAGTCCCTTTATGATCTCCTGATGCGCATGATGAGATGTCGCCAGATCAAACGGGGACTTGCGGAGCTTTATCACCAGTATGAAACACAGCCCTATGAAAAATCCCGGCATCTTACATATGAGCGGCATATCGGTCCGGATGATATCAGACACCGCAAAGGAGCCCGTAGACAGATAAAAGCCTACCGCCGTAAGCAGTATCATAGGCTCGTATGCCATCATCTGCAGCAGCTCCCTCTGTGCTCCTATCTCCGAATATGCGGCGTTTACGCTGTATGCCGCAAGGATAAGAAAGACCTCTGCCATCGTAAGTGAAAAGAATACAAGCAGGAGATCTCCGCCGCCGAAGAATATCGCTCCGCTGAAAACCGCGAAAAAACAATGTGCCGCCACAAGTATCTTCTGAATGTCATTTACGGAGGTGGACTCCTTGCCGAAAAGCTTTAAGAGATCCCACCATGCCTGCATGACGGAAGGCCCTCTCCTTCCCTGCATCCTTGCCGTGACCACTCTGTCCACACCGGATAGCATGGACGCAACAAAGGGTGAACACACCAGATATATCAGAATGGCTGCCATACCGTAGACGCTTATCATATGAACAGTCCTCTCATCGCAGCAAGACTCATCATTATCAGAATAAATGTCGCGGATATCACAAGACACGGGACGAGTATCTTCTTCTCTCCGAATACATCCTGCATATACCAGTTGGAAAGATGCTGCTGTATCCTCTCTCCCCTGCTGTCATAAAAGCTCCTGTCATCTCCGGTGTTAAATCCGGACATATATGAAAGAACTCTTCTGTCCTGTTTGATGTTTACTACACGCATGGCTACCGGCAGCAGACACATACACACTATCATTATACCCATTATGATATAGTCCCCGATCGTAATGGATGCCTCAAAGACCGCTCCCTCTCCGCCAAACGCAGAATTATTGATATAAGGCACGAGCACTCCGCTGCTTATAAAGGGATAGACTAAACAAAGTACCACAGCTATAAAAGTAAGCGGATAGATCGCGATCCATTCGGTCCCCCTCACCCTGTCCTCCTGTCTGGTGGAGTCCTTGGATACACTGAATATCTTGCCGAGCCACTTCACCCAGTAAAACAGCGTGGATGCCGAACCGAAGCAGAGGAACATGACAAGATATGCGTTTCCGGAATCTATAAAGCCTCTCAATGCCGCCCATTTCGCTACGCACATGCCAAGCGGTACCACAGACATCCCGAATATGCCGATCGTCATAACAAAAGCAAGCTTCGGAACCCTGACTATCATACCGTGCATATCCTCTACATCCCGGCTGCCCGTGGAATTCTCATATGCACCGACCGACATGAACATAACGGACTTGGTGACAGCGTGAAATATAAGCAGCATGATGCCTGCCCACATCGCGGATCTCACTCCGCAGCCGGCTGCCGCAGTGATGAGCCCCAGATTGGATATAGTGGAATACGCGAGGATCTTCTTGCCGTCAGATACCGTGATCGCAAGGAGCGACGCGACAAAAAAGGTAAAGCCTCCTATCGCTGTGACCATGACCCCGGGCAGAGTCCCGTACATCATCGGTGACAGCCTCAGGAGCAGGTATACTCCGGCCTTGACCATCGTCGCCGAATGAAGCAGTGCCGATGTGGGAGTAGGAGCCACCATGGCACCGAGCAGCCATCTCGAAAACGGCATCTGAGCCGACTTTGTGATGGCAGCAAACGCGAGCATGGAAACCGGAAACACCATGATCCCTGGTATCTTATAAAACTTCAGGAGTCCCATCAGATCGTGCGTCTCGGCAATAAGAATACTGAAAAGGATAGCTGCCATAAAGCCGCATCCACCGAGCAGATTCATCCAAAGTGCCCTGAAGGAATTGGTCACTGCCTCCTGCGTACGCGAATAACCTATAAGAAGGAAGGAGCACACAGATGTGATCTCCCAGAAAAAATACATCCACGAGAGGTTGTTGGCACTGATAAGACCCATCATTGCTCCCATGAAAACAAAAAGCATTGCAAGAAAGTATCCCGACCTGTCCTTCACATCCGTATGATGCAAATGATAATCCTTAATGTACCCGACAGCATAGATACAGATAAGAGAGCCTACTATGCCGACCATCAGTACCATGATGACCGTAAGTGAGTCTACATATATATGCGCGGTAGTACTCTCACCTGCTCCCGTCATATCCAGCCAGAGCACCGGTATCGTACCGAGTGCGGAGAGCAGCAGGATGTAATACTTATGAAACCTGATGCCCTGCGAGAATACCAGTATCATAAGCAGTACCTCGCATACCGCTATAAGCCTGTCTATATCCCCCGTATGGGACAGATAAGCATAAGAAACCGGAGGTGCCCAGACCTTGTGCGCGATCGAAAAGGCGACCGCCGCCACGATCTCCGCAGCTGCCCCCGATACTACAACCGCCGTGCGGAGTGCGGAATCCGTTTTCATACACATAAGCACCGCTGCCACGGCAAACGGAAATATGATAAGAAACGCTAAATACAACATATTACAAATATATCACCAAAACATCGCATCATCAACGTAAAAAAGCATTTTCAGAGCAGCATGGGCGCCCAGAATTCCACATCAAAGCCGGTCCGTCCCATATCAAGGGTGAGAGTATCTATCAATTCGTATCCCGATCGCTTCAGCAGGCTACTGTCAGCTATCGTCTCGTATCCCGGCACGGCAGTCACGAGGCTGTATCCCTGCTGTCTGACCTTTTCTCTCATTTCATCCCTGTATGCCAGATGCTGCTCCATCACAGCTCCCGCATAGGGAAAGACCGTCCGGTAAAAAGACGAGCTCTTGTATTCTTCGTAGAAGTCTTCGTTGATCGCCATCTCATGTCCGTTATCGTACAGATATCTGCCGTTTGAAAGGGCATTAAATCCAAGCGGCGCGACATACAGTATTTCTCCGTTGCCAGCATACAGATCGCAGTATCCGTATGCTTTGTCCCATACCCTTTTTGCTTCGTCCGACTTGTCATACACAGGCAGCCTGCCGTCACATCTGTATACCGTAAACATCACCATAAACAGAAGCATCCCCGTAAATGCCGCGAGATACGGTTTTTTTAACCGGTCATCAAGACACAGCCTTTCCATGGAAATAAACGCATATATTATCACTGTGGGCATAAGTATCTGCAGATAGTATGAAAGCCATGCGCCGTCATTCTGCCCCAGATAAAGCAGTGCCAGAGCAGCAGTGCCGGAGTGTATCACAAAGAGCCTGCTGCCGGGGAAGGAGGGTGTCCTGCACCGGAATGCCTTTATCACGCCGACAGCCATGCCGGCAAATATAAATATAAATATACCGGCGAGACTCTTGACCTGCTGCAGCTCAAACAGCCACCCGGAGGGCGGCTCATTATACTCGGAAGCCGCCACGACCCCTGATGTCCCGTTCAGTCCGATAAATGAAAAAACAGGAGCCGTCGCACCGGTCGACTGTCCCGACACCCCATGCACCACCAAAAGTGAATAAGTGAAATAAAGCGGACACCATATATGTATCAAGGCTACTGACACAGCCAACAGCACAAGACCGGATATGGTAAGCCTGACGCATGCCTTTTTATCAATTATCAGCTTATATATAAACAGGCTCAAAGCTATCACGACAAAATACTGCTTCGTATAAAAAACTGCTACTGAAATGAGCGCTTCAATAAATTCCTTTGCTTTGAGGTCTCTTCTCGTCTCCACAAACAAAACCAGCACAAGGAGAGTGACACCGAGCGTATCCGGCACGGCATTGATATAGCCGTATCTCCAGGTACATACAACAGTAAACAGAAACACACTGACACATGGCAGCAGGGTCTTCGTATGCTCCCTTGCCATGGCGGAAGCCATGACCGCAGCTGACATCACGCAGATAAACGCCACGATATAATGAAGGGCTGTCACATCAATAAAGGGTACAATAAAATGTACACCTGCGACCAGCAGGGAAAAGAGCGCTCCGTATTGAAATACGAGTCCCGGCTTAGAGCTCTCAAGATTCGCAAGAGAGTACGGATTGTCGCCATGTATGATACTTAATGTCAGATCGACATTTGCAGCCTCTCTGTATTCATTTGGTATCTGAGTGTCGGTAAAGGCAGAGACCGCGATATGCGCGACAAAAAAAACGCTGTAGAATAACACGGCGACAGCGACAATATTAAAAATAAGCCGGCGGCGCATGCCACCGGCTGTATCAAAAACACCTTTTGTCCTGAAAAAATTAAATCTCAAACCTTCCCTCGGTACCGTCATTGGTAACGAAGTACACAGCTGTCTCTTCCGGCTTGTAATAATAATCTACGGACTTTACCTCTGATATCTTACGACTCATGTCATAGGTCCAGACACCCTCGAAAGCCTTGTCTATAACCTCTTTGGTGATATCGCGTCCGTTATACTGAACAGTAAGAGCAGTCTTTGCTGCTGCAGCTTTTGCTGAAGCTGCTTTCTTTGCTGTTGCTTTAGCTGCGGGCTTCTTTGCAGCAGCTTTAGCTGCGGTTGTCTTCTTTGCTGCGGCTTTTGCTGCGGGCTTCTTTGCTGCAGGCTTCTTTGCAGCAGGCTTCTTTGCAGCAGGCTTAGCTGCGGTTGTCTTCTTTGCAGCAGCTTTAGTCGTGGTTGATTTCTTTGCAGCGGGCTTCTTTGCTGCAGGTTTAGCTGTAGTCGCTTTCTTTGTCTCAGCAGCTTTAGCTGCAGGCTTCTTTGCTGCGGCTTTTGCTGCGGGCTTCTTTGCCGACGCTTCCTTCTTAGCTCCATCGGGCTTAGCAGATGCTGCTGCCTCTGCCTTCTGCTTTGCCTTAGGCTCTTCGATAGAGTTGATCTTTACCACTCCGTCTGCAGGCTTCTCCGTAGCGGCCGAAGCAACTGCGCGTTTGATTATTGCCATTGCGTTCTCCCTTCAAAACAAAAACAAACAAATCATTTTCTGCGGTTAGTGTAGTCCAAAGATATTACAATGTCAACATTTTCTGCTTTTTTTAGTTTTCCGGCAAGCCTGACGGAGGCAATATTTGATGATGATGTCGTAATAAAGACTCTCCCGGCTTCGAGCACTCCGCCTGCATATCCGCATATCGCGGAGCACGCTTCGTAAGCAAATCCCTGTCTCCTGTACCCTTCCGCGATCTCATATCCCAGCTCAAGACCGTCATGTATCTCCGAATTGAAAAGGCCTGCCTTTCCTATGATGACATCTTCATCCTTTTTTATTACAGCCCATATACCGTATCCGAACAGACGGTACTGGCAATCCACATATCTTCTTATATATTCTCTGTCACCCCATCTGTCCGAAAATATACCCAGCTCGTCGTCTGCGCAAAACTCTCTGATGAGCAGCCTGTCGGTCTGTGCGATGACCCATGGTCTGCCCGTTTGTCTCATAAGCATCTTTTCACAGAAATCGGCAGTGAGCTCGTCAAAGCCTTCCACTATACACTGGCTGCCTTTTTCATCCAGCCTGTATGTGATAAAAGCAATACCGTTATGACGGGCTGTATCGCATGTGCTTTTGTTCATGCAGATAAAAAGAGTATCCGACGGCTCAGCTGTCGTGCCGTCAGATACCCTGTCTGCCTCTACCCGTTCAGATCTCAGATCCTTCAGAAGTTCATCAAAGTACTCTTCGCGGATCAGCCCGTCATCGAAAATAACTCTTTTAAGATATTTCACAGCTTTTCCGGTTCCGGATAATCTATGCCAAAGGTCTCCACCGTGACAGACTTCAGCTTCTGCTCGGAAACAGGTCTGTCATTCCAGTCAGTCTCACATTCGGCTATGGCATTTACAACCTCCATTCCCTCCGTCACTTTTCCGAAGGCGGCATATTCTCCGTCAAGGTGCGGAGAGTCCTTATGCATGACAAAAAACTGAGAGCCGGCGCTGTCAGGCATCATCGTTCTCGCCATGGAAAGTACCCCCGCGGAATGCTTCAGGTCATTCTTAAATCCGTTGCTGTCAAACTCTCCCTTTATGGAATAATCCGGACCACCCGTACCTGTACCGTCGGGATCTCCGCCCTGGATCATAAAGCCCTTTATCACTCTGTGAAAGATCACTCCGTCATAAAATCTCTTTGAGATGAGCGATATAAAATTGTTTACTGTGTTCGGCGCGATCTCCGGATAAAGCTCTGCCTTAAACACATCCCCGTTTTCCATGGTAAACGTTACAACCGGGTTTTTTTTGTCCTCTGCCATTCTTTTACCTCCGCATGTTCAGATTTTGTTCATAAATCATTTAAAAAACATTTATGTATTTAGAGATTTTTATTCACTTTCAATGATTATACTTGGTCTCATAAAAGAAATAAATATACTAATTTGACAGACTCGTTATTACAAAAAAACTTTTTCATAAAAATGCCCGACATCCTTTGGATGTCGGGCACCTCCCTTTTTACAGGGCTTTTTCCTTATCTTTTAGGCCTCAAGCCTTGCCGTCTGATCCCAGTACATTCTTGATCTTGTGTGAAACCATGTCCTTAACAGCCTGACGGGCGGGCTTCAGATACTGACGAGGATCAAAGTGATCGGGATGCTCTGCGAAATACTTACGGATATTTCCTGTCATGGCAAGACGGATATCGGAATCTATATTTATCTTGCAGACAGCGAGCTCTGCAGCCTTACGAAGCTGCTCTTCGGGTATGCCGACAGCATCAGGCATATTTCCGCCGTAGGTATTGACCATCTTGACGAACTCCTGAGGTACGGAAGATGAACCATGAAGCACTATCGGGAATCCGGGAAGTCTCTTTATGCACTCCTCAAGCACATCGAAACGGAGCGGCGGAGGCACAAGGATGCCCTCCTCGTTTCTTGTACACTGAGCAGCGGTAAACTTGTATGCTCCATGAGATGTTCCTATAGCAATGGCAAGAGAATCGCACCCTGTCCTGTCAACGAACTCCTCAACCTCTTCGGGACGTGTATAAGCTTCCTTGCCTGCCTCGACTACGACCTCATCCTCGATGCCTGCCAGTGTACCAAGCTCAGCCTCGACCACTACGCCATGCTCGTGAGCGTAATCAACGACCTGCTTTGTAAGTGCTATATTGTCCTCGAAGCTCTTAGAGGAAGCATCGATCATTACGGAAGTAAATCCGCCGTCGATACAATCCTTACAAAGCTCGAATGTATCACCGTGATCCAGGTGAAGTACTATCGGGATGTCGGGATGCTCAATGACAGCAGCCTCTACCAGCTTTGTCAGATATGTGTGGTTCGCATATGCTCTCGCACCCTTTGAAACCTGAAGGATGACCGGGCTCTTCAGCTCATCTGCAGCCTCGGTGATGCCCTGCACTATCTCCATGTTGTTGACATTGAATGCGCCTACAGCGTATCCGCCGTCATAGGCCTTTTTGAACATTTCGGTACTTGTAACTAATGCCATATCCTATCTCCTTTTTATTAATATAGTTTGATCGTTCCGATTGCCGTTGCCGTCTTTAGGCTCCGGCGACTCGCGAAAAATATTATACACTTTGTTTTAAGAGATGCCAACCGGATTATTTGGATGTCAGGAACTCCTGCATTCTCTCGCAGGCCTCTTCTTCATCGTCCCCGTCCGCACTCACCGTAACCCTGCTGCCGTTTATAAGAGTAAGGGTCATCATCCCCATGATCGACTTGGCGTTTACATGCTTGTCTTCACTGTCGATATAGACCTTTGAGTCAAACTGACTGGCCGTCTGGACCAAAAGCGCGATCGGTCTGGCATCCTTATCGTTCTTTACGTTTACGACTACATCACATGTCTTCATTTACTATCTCCTCTTTTTGACCTGAGTCTCTCTTCAAACTCTCTTATCCTCCTGAGCCTGTGATTGACTCCCGATTTCCCGAGCGGCGGTGACATCGCCTCTCCGAGTGCCTTCAATGTCGCATCGGGCATATCGGCACGCAGCTCTGCTATTTCCCTGAGATCGGCAGGCAGCTGCTTTAATCCTCCGTTCGCTTCGATATACCGTACGGCTTCAATATCGCGCACCGAAGCATTGACGGTCTTTTCGATATTCGCTGTCTCAAAATTCACCTTGCGGTTTACCGAATTTCTCATATCCTTAAGGATCAGTGAGTTCTCCATGCGCATCATGGAGCCCACGGCTCCGATGTACCCGAGAAAATCCGCTATCGTTTCCCTATCCTTAAGATATACTACATGCTTTCCCTTTCTGATCGACCTTCTCGCATTAAATCCCTGCCCTGTCATCATCGCGGTCACTGCATCGGCTTCGTCCGCGTCGTCACATACTATCTCCAGATGATAACTGCTTTCGGGATCATTTACGGATCCTTTGTTTAAAAAATAATCCGCCAAGGAAAGCAATGGCTTAATACTATCCGCATTTTCGGAAAAAGTAAAGCCCTCGTTTTTTTTAGACAGACGTTCCTTTATTTCATTTTTAACGTCCTGTGAGAATGACATACATATCGCCATGCCGCCTGTTAACGCGCGCGCTGCCTTATAGTATCCTTTTCGATATCCCTGTGCTCTATCCTGATACCGTATTCGGCAGCTGAAGAAAGGCTCTTGTAGAGCTCCTCTGCAAGACACACCGATCTGTGCTTCCCGCCGGTGCATCCTATCGCTATCACAAGCTGGTTTTTTCCTTCTTTTACATAGTTTGGGATGAGAAACAGTATCATATCCTGCAGCTTTGCGAGAAACGCATGAGCCTCTTCAAAGGACATCACATAGTCGTGTACGTTCCTGTCCCTTCCGGTATCGTTTTTCAATTCTTCGATATAAAACGGATTGGGCAGAAAGCGGACATCAAACACAAGATCGGCATCTGCGGGTATGCCGTATTTGAATCCAAAGGAAAGGATATTAACATAGAGATTGCCGTAATTCTTATTTGCGGCAAAAATGTCGTTTATCTCCTTTTTAAGATCCCGTATGAGCATATGCGATGTATCGAGGATATAGGTCGCATTTTTTTTAAGGTATTTAAGCTGTGCCTTTTCTTCGGCTATGCCGTCCTCTATCCTGCCGTCCAACGCCAGCGGATGAGCCCGTCTGGTCTCCTTGAATCTCTTGACCAGCACATCATCAGAGGCATCAAGAAAAAAGATCTCGTAGGCTATCCCGTCCGCTTTCATTTTCTCAAGCGGCTTTTCAAGAGCAGTAAGTCCTGTCCTCGCATCCACGCCTATGGCGACCTTGCCCCACTCCCCTCCGGTAGCATCGGTCAGTTGTCCCGCAAAAAGCTCAGCAAACTTTTCAATGAGCGGTGCCGGGAGATTATCTATACAGAAAAACCCCAGATCCTCAAGCATTTTCAGTGTGCTGCTCTTTCCTGCTCCGGACATTCCGGTGACTATCACAAGCTGCATATGTCAGAACTCTCCTACTATCCTTACCTCAGGCTCAAGCTCCACTCCAAACCTGACCATGACCCTTTCCCTGACCTCATTTATCAGATCCATTATATCTGCCGAGGTAGCATTACCGAGATTTACGATAAACCCGTTGTGCTTCTGTGACACGCAGGCTCCGCCGATCGTCAGACCGGAGAGACCGGTGTCCGATATCAGCTTGCCGGCAAAATATCCCTCGGGTCTCTTAAAAGTGGAACCGGCAGAAGGGTACTCGAGCGGCTGCTTCTC
>CAJOME010000027.1 GCA_905235585.1 uncultured Lachnospiraceae bacterium
GACGCAGGCGACACGCGTGCGTTATGAGGGCTTCTTTGGCACGAACAGTGAGTTTAGTGAATGTGTAGCCGCGGTTGAAAATACATATTATCCAACATAACAGAATATTAAGCGATTGCCCTGGTAAATTTTTCAGAGCGATTGCCCTGGTAAAATCTGTTATGGTAAAATCGGATACATGAAAGGCATATATGAAGCAAAAAAGAATGACGGCTCGGTCTACTACAGAGCATCCGTCACCTACAGGTCAAAGCACATATCCCTTGGAAGCTCCGAAGACAGGGATGTGGCCTCCAGGCTCTATGAACAGGCCCGTTCGGTATTAAAGAATAAGGAGCTGCAGCCCGATGACTACAGCGATGCCTTCAAGCCGCTCTCCTTTCACAAATACATTTGTCTGCTCAATTTCAGGGATAATAACATCTATGTAAAGACCCCGATATACCTGCACCGCACTTATTTTTCATATTATCTTGACCGTGAAACAGAGCTTAAATTCGATCTTGAGGATCTTTTCTATTATTCCTCTCACACCATTCAAAAAAGGGGGAACCACCTGTTTGTCGCAGATTTCGGTCTGCAGGAACGGGTGCTCGCAAGATACGAGATCCCGGGCTTTGCGGTATGCGGTAAGGACTATATGTTCTTAAACGGTGATAAGACCGACCTCAGGTACTCGAACATAGAGGTGATCAATCCCGTAAAGAATATACGAAAGAAAAGCGACGGCAACTCAGAGGTATATGAGGTCAGGATACACATTAACGGAGACTGGCATATAGGCAGCTATCCCACGCATGAAATGGCCGTCATCGCCTACAATAAGGCGATAGACCTTGCCAAAAAAGCAGGACTCAAAAGACGTACGGAGCCGCTTGATATGCCGGAGGGTCTGTCTCCCGTACTCTACGCCAGGATCTATTCTTCGATAGAGATACCTCCAAAGTACATAAACTATCTGAAAAATTATAATACCCTTAAATGAATGAATAATATAAATATACTTTCAGGCTATTTGTCGGCATAGGATATCAGACATATATTGTAATCCACATTCCCGTTTATGCCGTTTATCTTTCCGTCATTTGCATACTGCCTGATGGTATATCTGTACGGATACTCCGTCTTTTCACCTATATCCAAAAGCCACACGTCATATCCCGACAGACTCTCCAGATCAAAGTGGAGTGCCAGCTGTTCCTTGGTGCCGGCTACCATCGGTGTGTAACCGTATGCTTTAACAGTATCCGCAAATGCCTTGAATATATTGGTGAGCTCGGTGCTGGTCAGATTCTCTGTCCTGTAGCTGTCATTCATTATCTTTTCACTGTCAAAAATGACCGGATAGCGTATCTTTTTGCCGCTGAGTGCGGCTACGCAGTAATTTGCCTCTTCTATCGCCTCGTACGTGTTTATCGCCTGTGAAAAGAAATAAACCCCCACATCGATACCATTCTGCGAGCAGCTCTTCAGATTGTAGGAAAAATTCTCATCGAGCACTATATTGCCTGTGGAATAGCCTCTCGCGCCGACTCTGAGCAGGGCAAACTCCACCCCGTCCTCCTTTACCTTGTTCCAGCTCACAGTACCGTTATATTTGGATACATCTATTCCGAAATGAGAAACATTCCTTCCACCCTGTGAATAAACGAGTCTGTCCTTCTCCATCGTAAAGTTTTCCTCCGAAAGATCGGATTTTGGAAGAATGGCATTGACGGATACATACTCAGGCTTTTCTCCCAGAGGCTTTATATTAAATTTATTTACGGATACCGATGCGTCATTGTCCGATACGCCGGTCTTATTTTTAGACACCGCATTCTTACTCGGCGCGGAAATCTTCTTTTCCTGCTTTTCTTTATTCTCGGATACTACCAGTGTCGGCTCGGGCTCTTCCCTGTCATACATATTCCAGAAAGAGAGCTCATCGGAGGTGCGGGTCTCCTTGTCCTTTTCATACTCTTCAGACTCCTCCGTACTTTCCTCGGATGCAGTGACATAAGGGTTGGAGCCTTTATTGTTACGGCTGCTGTTGTTGCTGTTTATAAGTACAGTGACACCCAGAATGCCAAGTACGGCTACGGATGCCACGACAGAGCCTATCGCTATCCTGCGCCCTGCGTTTATGCCTTCATTATATGAATCATCATCAAACATTCCCATCTTCCGTCTCCGTTTTGTATGGCAATCGCTGAATTTTTGTTTTTGTCGGATATACGTATTTTCGGCTCTGAAAAATACATATTATCTAACCAGCAGCCTTCAAGAGTTCTCATGTCGGTTATTTTGACACTGTATATTTATGTTGATATATTATAGCACATGGAGTATTTTCTGTATAAACAGCCTGATGTTGAAATAAATTTTTTCATAGCAATCAGTTCACGTCACTTAACGAACCGGTGAACCATATAGCCCGTGGAGTTTATATGAAAACAGCAGAATATATTGAAAAGAACATATCGACAGGATTCCCTCTTTCAAGGATCGCTGATCCCGCACGCACCATCTTCCTTGATATCGAGACCACCGGACTGTCTCCCAGGGATGCCTCGATATATATGATAGGCATCGGTGTCCTGCGTCAGAACGATCTGCATATCAAGCAGCTTTTTGCCGATGAGCCCTCTGAAGAAAGATCCGTTATAGAGTCATATCTTTCGTTTGCCGCAGGCTATGAAACCATCATAACCTTTAACGGCAACAGGTTTGATATACCCTTTCTCGAAAAAAGAGCGGCTGTCTACGGGATAGATCCAGGGCTTTCAGATAAGACAGGTATAGATATATATAAAAGGCTGCGTCCTTTCCGTACACTTCTCTCTCTCTCTGACATGAAGCAAAAAAGTCTGGAAATATTTCTCGGTATAAACAGAGAGGATGAGATGAGCGGCAAAGATCTCACAGGCATATATGACAGATATACAAAGGGCAGGGATCCCGAGAAGCTAAAGCTAATGCTCCTTCACAATCACGACGATGTGCTGGGACTCACACAGCTCCTTCCGTTGCTTGCTTATCCGCTGGTGGTGACCGGCCCCATCAAAGCCGAAAGAGCCGTAAAGAACAATTATAATGACTACAATGGCAATATATGCACCGAGCTGATAATAGAGTTTACCTACGAAACTCCGGTACCCGTACCCGTATCCGGCGGTTTTGCAGACTGCTATCTGATGCTCGGCGGTAATAAGGGAAAGCTCAGGGTAGCCATTTTTGAAGGCACCATGAAGTTCTTTTATCCCGACCACAAAAACTATTACTATCTTCCCGATGAAGACCGCGCCATACATAAATCTGCTGCCAGATATGTGGATAAAGGACACAGGGAGCAGGCCGTGCCGGAGACCTGCTATGTAAAGGTAAAGGGTCAGTTCCTGCCTGAATGGGAGCCGGTAGTCTCTCCTTCCTTCAGAAATGAATACAGGGAAAAGACCATGTATTTCGAGCTTTCAGACGAGATCAAAAATGACCCGGAGGTCTTCAGACGCTACGCGGGTCATTTAATGAATACTATATTAAAAGAGCTGTAGATCAGCCTTCTTTTCTGTAGTAGAAAGAGTTCTCTCTCTTGAGTCCTATATCCTTATAGTTCATGATCTGCTCGGTAGATCCTATAAAGAGAAGCCCTCCGGGCTTTAGGCTATCCGAAAACTTCCTGAACACCTCGTTCTTCGCATCTTCCGTAAAGTATATCAGCACATTACGGCAGACGATAAAATCATAATTCTTCTGATAAGTATCCTTTAAGAGATTGTGCTCATGAAACTCCACTCTGTTCTTTATCTCGTCGGATATCTGGAAGGAAGGTCCCACCTGAGTGAAATATTTCTTTTTGAAATCCGCCGGAACTCCCGCTATGCTCTTGGCATTGTAAAGTCCCACCTTTGCCTTGCCCATGACAGTCTTATCAAGGTCGGTGGCATAGATCTTTATCTTGTTGAGCGGCAGATGCCTCGAGAAAGCCATGACAAGCGAATACGGCTCATCACCTGTAGAGCATGCCGCACTCCATATCTTCAGGTTTTGTCCGAACCTATTAATAAGATCGGGTATGAACTGCTTGTCCATGAGCTCCCACTGATCAGTGTTTCTGTAAAACTCTGAAACATTTATGGTAATATAATTGATAAACTCATCAAAGATTTCCGAATTCGTCTTAAGAGCGTTGATATAGTTCGGATATCCCTTGATCCCGTTCTTGGCAATGAGCGAATCTATGCGCCGCTTCATCTGCGCCTCTTTGTAAGAGTTGAGATCGATCTTGGTCATTCTCAGGATCTCTGCCTTAAAATCAGTATAATTATCCTGCATTGTTTGTTTATCCTCCTAATATATAAATTACCGGAGCTTCAAGTGATGCGACACCGTGAAGCTCCGGCTGATATACCTTATTATATTACTCTTATGCCTCGTCCTCTGCCGCAGTATCTTCTGTCTGAGTCACCTCGGCTTTGTCCTCTGCCGCAGTATCCTCTGTCTGAGTCACCTCGGCTTTGTCCTCTGCCGCAGTATCCTCTGTCTGAGTCACCTCGGCTTTGTCTCCGTCATCATCCGGAAGAAGTGCCTTGACCGAAAGACTGATCTTTTTATTTTCCTCATCGAAATCTACTATCTTGGCAGTAATCTCATCGCCCTTTTTGAGTACATCCGAAGGCTTGTTGATATGCTCCCTGGATATCTGTGATACATGCAGGAGTGCGTCAATACCGGGCTCAAGCTCTATGAAAGCACCGAAATCCGTCATCCTCGCCACCTTGCCGGTCACTGTACCTCCTACAGCATACTTCTCAACCGCGCCCTTCCATGGATTCTCATCATCAAACTTACGTGAGAGTGCTATCTTGCTGCCGTTTATCTCCTTGATGATGACCTTTACGGTCTCACCGACCTTGAATACACTCTTGGGAGACTCGACATGTCCCCATGACATCTCTGATATGTGAAGCAGTCCGTCTACTCCGCCGAGATCGATAAAGCATCCGAAGTCTGTGATATTCTTGACGGTACCTTCTACAGTGTCTCCTACGCTGATACGCTCAAACAGCTCTTTTCTCTTCTCTTCATTCTCTGCTTTTACAAGTACCTTTCTGTCACCGATTATCCTTCTTCTTCTGGGATTAAACTCGGTGATCACAAACTCGATCTCCTGATCCATGTACTTGCTCAGATCCTTCTCAAAGCTGTCGGAAACAAGACTTGCGGGTATGAATACTCTCGCATCATCCACAACCACGGAAAGACCTCCGTCAAGAACTCTTACTACCCTGCCCTTCAGGACTTCCTCATTGTTGAAAGCCTCTTCCAGACGCTTATTCCCACGATCCTGAGCCAGTCTCTTGTAGGTAAGCACTACCTGACCGTCTCCGTCGTTAAGCTTCAAAACCTTTGCCTCCATCTTATCGTCTACCTTTACAACCTCGGTAAGATCTATGGATGCGTCGTTGGAATATTCGTTTTTAGAAATGATACCTTCTGACTTGTAACCGATGTTCAAGACAATCTCATCGGGCTTAACATCTATGACAGTTCCCTCAACGATCTCTCCTGTGTGTATGGTTTTGAATGTTTCATCCAGCATTTGGCCAAAATCTTCTGACATAATTTTGAACCTCCTCAATAATTTTTTTGGGGGTGGACGCCCCGGCGGTGATACCTACACAAGAAGCTCGTACTGGAATAGCATCCTTCCTTAAAATCAAGTCGTCAAGTGTCTGTACAAAAATCGTATTAATGCACCTGCTACTTGCAATGTCATACAGCTTTCGGGTATTTGAACTATGCGCTCCGCCTATCACTATCATAGCCTCAACCCTTTCAGCAAGCTCCGCAGTTTCTTTTTGACGCAGAGCGGTAGCATTGCATATAGTATTCACAATATTTGTATTGTAATATTTTTTATTGAAGATTTCAACACAATTATAAAAAATGTTGCTATTAAAGGTCGTCTGTGAAACCATAAAGAGTTTTCTGTCTTCCGGAGGTGTAAAATTGTCCGCATCCGCCTCATCATGGATCACTGTCACGTTGTCACCGGCAAAGCTGAGTATCCCCTGCACCTCCGGATGCGAGCTGTCTCCCGCGATGATTATATGGCACCCGTCCTTTGCCGCATCCTCTACCAGACGGTGTATCTTAAGCACAAAGGGGCAGGTGGCATCTATGCATTTCAGACCGTTTTTCTCTATGATCTCATATATCTGTCTGGTCACACCGTGAGATCGTATTATCACCGTGCCTTTTTTTATCTCCATCAGCTCTTCCGGGGTGTTGATTATCCTGACACCCCTCCCGGTGAGCTCATTTACGACAGTCTCATTGTGTATGATAGGTCCGTAGGTATATATATCACCGTTTTTGGACAGCTCGTCATACACCATATTGACGGCTCTTTCTACTCCAAAGCAGAAGCCCGCGGTTTCGGCTGTGATCACTTCCATGGTCAGATACTCTTTATCATGCGCTCTATCTTATCCACGACTTCATCCACGCTCATATCCGATGAGTCTACCTCCACGGCATCCTCCACTTTGACAAGCGGAGCTTCGGCTCTTGTCATGTCGCGCTCGTCTCTTTCCCTTATCTCGCGCTTGATAGCCTCCGGATCAGCCTGTATGCCCTTTTCGATATTCTCTTTATATCTCCTTTCGGCGCGGACATCTACCGACGCGGTAAGATATATCTTAAGATCCGCATTCGGGAGCACTGCCGAGCCTATATCCCTGCCGTCCATTATCACATCATGCCTTTGAGCTATCTCTCTTTGAAGCGAGAGCATTTTCTTTCTCACCTCGGGCACTACCGCGACCTTTGATGCCGCGTCGGATATCTCATCGGTCCGGATAAGGCCGTTCACATTCTCGCCGTCAAGCATGACACACTGTACTCCGTCAATATAAGTTATATCTATCTCTGCTCTGTCCGCGGCCTTGGCTACCGCCGTGCCGTCCTCAGGATCGATATCGTTGCGTACCATATATAATGCCATCGCTCTGAACATTGCTCCTGTATCCACATATATATATCCGAGATCGTTCGCGACTCTTCTTGCTATCGTTGATTTACCGGCACCCGCCGGTCCGTCTATCGCTACATTTATCATATCCGTTTTCCTTTCACTCAAAATATCGAACCGCCTATGAATTCCCTGATGATGGAATTGTGCGGTATCCTCGCGGTATCTATGGCAAGGAAATATTGCAGGAATTTCAAAAGCCTCTTTGCCTCCTGATATCCCGGATCATCCTCTGTCACTCCGAAAAGCAGAGGCTCGACAAAGGGCTTGAGTGCCGCTATCTCATAGATATGCGCGGAGTTAAACATCGCATCCGCACTCTCCTGAAACGGGAAGATATACTTTTCCTCGCCTCGTCTTACCGATGACCACATCCCGAGAGTCCTTGATACCGAGGAGCCCCGTGTATAGAAATCCCTTACCATGCGTCTCATCAGTCTGCCGTCCGTAGTAGGCACCCTGTTGTGCTCATCTACGTTGAGAGTAGTCAGCGCGCTGATGTATATCTTATACTTTGATTCCTTCGGAAGTGAATACGAGAGCTCATCATTCAGACCGTGTATTCCCTCACATACGAGCACATCCGATTCATTGAGCGTCATATAATCGCCCTTGTATTCCCTCTGTCCTTCCTTAAAGTTAAACTTGGGGAGCTCTACCGTCTCTCCTTTAAGAAGGGCTGTCATGTCCCTGTTGAACCCTTCTACATCTATCGCCCCAAGACACTCAAAGTCATAATTGCCATTTTCGTCCTTTGGCGTATCCTCCCTGTTCCTGAAGTAATTGTCGATCTCGATCGGATGCGGTCTCATACCATGCGCTCTCAGCTCGATGGAGAGTCTGTGTGAGAAGGTCGTCTTGCCCGATGAGGAGGGTCCGGCTATCATTACGAAACGTACATTACCGCGGGATACGATATCCTCCGCGATCTTGGCTATCTTACTCTCTATAAGTGCTTCCTGCACGAGTATCACTTCATTCATCCGTCCCTCAGCTATCGCATCATTGAGAGCTCCGACGGTGTCTATATCCATCATTTCTCCCCAGTCCGCAGCTTCCCTCATGGTCGCGTACAGCTTTGGACTGTCCTTAAACTCCGGCACCCTCTCAGGCTCCTCTCTTTCGGGCAGCTGCAGCATCATGCCGTCGTCATACAGAAACAGGTCGAAGTACCTGAGGTAGCCGCAGCTCGGCAGCATATATCCGTAGAAATAGTCTGTAAATCCGTCAAGCGTATAAAGATTGACCTTGCTTGATCTTCTGTATCTGAAAAGCTTTTCTTTATCAAACATGCCGTTGTCATGAAAAAGCTTTATCACGTCCTCAAGAGAATAAGAGTCCTTTGAAATAGGCGTATCCGCTTCAACATACTCCTTCATTCTCTTTTTAACCCTGCCCACTATCTCCTGTGTGAGCGGCACCCTACCCTTATATGAGCAGTAATAAGCGGCACCTATGGAAAATTCTATCTTAAGCTTTTCTACGGCTTCCCTGCCCACCACATCATAAAAGGACTTGATAAGAAGCAGTGATGCCGAGCGCTTATATGCTTTATGTCCGGAATGACCTGTAAGATCCTCAAAATCAAGGATGCAGTCAGTATCCAGGGTGTGATGCAGCTCCCTCAGCTTGTTATCTACAAGGGCAAGGACTATGGGCGAGCCGTAATCCTTCTGAAAACCCTTTGCCACATCAGCAAGCAGAGTATGCGCCGGATACTCGTAAACCTGTCCTTTATATTCCGCTTTGATCATCTCACCCATAACCTGTCTCCTGTCCTGTCTTCTGTTACCTCTATTGAGGGTGTATTGCTGTTTATATATTCCTTCATGTATCCTATGAAAAGCTTTTCCATGCCGTAATGACCGGCATCGATTATGCTTATGCCCTTTTCAAGAGCGTCTGTACCACTGTGGTGACTGACATCACCGGTGATGAGCACATCACATCCCTCCGCGCAGGCCGCGTCTACAGCGGATGCTCCCGAACCCGGAAGCACGGCAACCTTTACTATTGTATCCTCGGGATTGCCGTATACTCTGACATAGTCGATATCAAAATCTTTTTTTACCTTATCGGCAAGCTCGCTAAGCTTCAGGTCATCCTTAAGATAACCGAACATCCCAAGCCCGTACTCCTCACTCACGGTAGGCTCAAGCACCTTTGTCTCGATAAGCCCTAACCTTTCCGCGGCTTCCGCTCCCATGCAGGTCACATCGAAATCGGTGTGCATGGCAAAAAGAGCCATATCATAGGATATGATCTTCATTATCCTCTTACCGACGTAGTGGTCGCTGGATATGCGGCTGACCGGCTTAAAGATCAGCGGATGATGCGCGAGTATAAGCTCCGCTCCGGCCTCATGTGCCGCCTCTATCGCTTCGCTTGTGGCATCGAGTGTGATGTACACCCTGCTCACATCCTTATCCTCATCACCCGCGAGCAGTCCGGGATTATCCCAGCCCTCCGAAAACCCTATCGGTGCAAGCTCATTCAATATTCCGGCAAATTCCTTAAGCTTCAATCCCACAGTACTCCTTCATAGATTTTTATTTCCTTCATTATCCTGCTCACCCTGTCCTTAGGCATGTCACCATCGCTTATGAGCTGTTTCATTTTCAGGTATCTGTTTTTGATCCCTTCGTATACGTCGGGTTCCCTGATATTCGTTCCGATAAAGGGTCCGAGCAGATAATCCGTATCATTCCTGCAGCTGTCCGCACCCCTTACGGCTTTTATGACTGTATAAAGCTTGCCGTCCTCAGACAGATATCTCTCATCCGTGATACGGTATCCGTTTTTCCCGAGATACCTCCTGAACTCCTCATGCCTGGTGTGCGGAGAGAATACATAGCTGTCATACATGGCAGCCTTTACGGCCTCGGCAGACAGTATCCCGGCTATGGTCTCACCTCCCATACCGGCTATCACGAGAGTATTCTTAAGGCTCTCGTCCGGAGGATCCAGCTCCTTCAGACCGTCAGAAAGGATGAGCTCCATATCGCCCGCGCTTATCCCGTGCTCATCACGGTTTGCCCGTGCCCTGTCCAGAGGTCCCTTTCTTATATCAGCGGCAAAGACATGTCCGCAGATATCCTTTTCAAACAGCCATACCGAAAGATATCCATGATCGCAGCCTATATCCGTGACGCTGTCACACGGCTCTACCATATCGGCTATAGCCGACAGTCTTTTTGAAAGCTTCATTCAGTCCAGATAGTCCTTGAGCTTTCTCGACCTTGAAGGATGTCTCAGCTTCCTGAGTGCCTTGGCCTCTATCTGTCTGATACGCTCTCTGGTGACATTAAACTGTCTTCCCACTTCCTCAAGTGTCCTTGCCTTGCCGTCATCCAGACCGAATCTGAGTCTGAGTACCTTTTGTTCTCTCTCTGTCAGGGTATCCAGTACCTCGTTCAGCTGCTCCTTTAAGAGCTCAAACGCCGCAGCCTCTGCCGGTACAGGCACCTGCTCGTCCTGGATAAAGTCGCCCAGATGGGAATCCTCCTCTTCACCTATAGGCGTCTCAAGCGATACCGGCTCCTGAGATATCTTCAGTATCTCTCTTACCTTTTCCACCGGCATCTTCATCTCCTCCGCGATCTCTTCGGGAGTTGGCTCTCTGCCGAGCTCCTGCAGCAGCTGTCTGGAGACTCTTATCAGCTTGTTTATGGTCTCAACCATATGTACGGGTATCCTGATCGTACGAGCCTGATCGGCTATCGCCCTTGTGATGGCCTGTCTTATCCACCATGTGGCATATGTGGAAAACTTGTAGCCCTTACTGTAGTCAAACTTCTCCACAGCCTTTATAAGCCCGAGGTTACCCTCCTGTATGAGGTCAAGGAAAAGCATGCCTCTTCCCACATATCTTTTCGCTATGGAGACAACCAGTCTGAGATTCGCTTCCGCGAGCTTGTTCTTAGCCTCCTGATCCCCGAGCTCCATCCTCTTGGCAAGCTCGACCTCCTCCTCGGCAGAAAGGAGCGGTACCTTTCCTATCTCCTTGAGATACATTCTGACCGGATCCTCAATGGAAACACTGTCAGGGACGGACAGATCGACGTTCGCTATATCCACCTCTTCCTCTTCATCTATTTCCTCGGGCGGTATATCATCTTCGTCATCTATATCTCCGTCATCTGTCACATCGGACATTTTAAGGACATCTATCCCGTTGTGCTCAAGAACCTCCCAGATCCTGTCGTAATCATCCTCGCCGAGATCTATCCCCTTGAAGTGCTCTATTATCTCCTGATTGTCGAGTACGTTTTCTTTCTTTCGCCCTGCTTCAATCAGGCTCTTCAGCTTCTCCTCAAACTTCTCTTCGTTTTCTTCCATATCCGCTCCTTATTATAAAAAATTGTCAAGGTCAGGCATCATAATGATATCCGTATATTCTTAAGCTTCGCGAAAGCTTTCTTTTCCTCTACCGCTTTTTTCAGAGGATCTCCTCCGTCATCAGTATTCTTCCTCCGTTCAAGCGAGGTCTTCTTTATCTTTATTACCAGATCTGTCAGTGCTCTCTGCCTGTCGGTATCGGAGTCTATCGCGTCTATCCGCTCGCTTATGATCCCGGCTGCCTCCGCCGCCTTTTCGTTTTGCGCAAATTTCGTCAGTATATCAGCAATCTTCGGAGCTCCTCTTTCATATCCGCTATAGATCTCTGCTGCCATATCCCTGACTACACCCTCCGAATAGTCCTCTACACCAAGATAAGGCTGTACAGCGTCATATACCCTTCTGTCCTCCGACATCCACGTGAGCAGGTATTTCTCGGCCTTTTCAGTCCCTGCATTTTCATCCTTCACATCAGAATGTATTACGGAGGAAGGTCTCTTCCTTTCCGGCAGGGTTTCTCTTCCGCTCCTCTCCTGAGACAGTGCGACCGCTCTTCTGAGCGCATCCTCCTTTATGGAGTATTTTGAGGCGACGGCACTGATATAGTTGTCTCTCCCGAGCTCGTCATCTATATCTGACAGCTTCCTTGCGACCTCCGTCTGAAATCCGGTCCTTCCCTCCGGGTCAGACATGTCATAATCCTTCTTGATATATTCGAGTTCAAAGAAAAAAGAGTTTTCAGCTTCATCTATCCTTTTTTGAAACTCATCGGCTCCCAGTGCTTTTATAAATTCGTCCGGATCCTTATAGGGATCCATGTGTATTATCCTTGTCTTAAGACCTGCCTCTTTGCATATCGGAACGGCTCTCACAGCTGCCTTCTGTCCCGCGCTGTCCGAATCATATGTAAGTCTTACATCATTCGTATAACGTCTGAGCAGGCCGGCATGTCCGGGAGTAAACGCTGTCCCAAGCGATGCCACGGCCTCGCTGAAACCGGCCTGATGCATGGAGATCACATCCATATATCCCTCGCATACGATACGGTAAGGCTTTCTTGATCGTCTCGCTATGTTCATCCCGTACATATTGCGGCTCTTGTCGAACACAAGCGTCTCCGGTGAGTTGAGGTATTTAGGCTGTCCGTCGCCCAGTACCCTTCCGCCGAAGCCTATCACCTTGCTGTTGACATCCATTATCGGAAACATGACCCTGTTGAAAAATCTGTCCGTCATGCCGTATTTTTCGGATATATTGCAAAGTCCCGACGCATCGATGACCCTGTCCGAAAATCCCTGCTCCTTAAGATACTTTACCGCCTCATCGTGACCTCTGCCGGAATACCCGAGACCGAAGCTTCTTATCGTCTCATCCGAAAGACCTCTTTTTTTGAAGTACTCCATACCGAGTCTGCCTTCCGGTCCCTTTAGCCTTTTGTGATAATATATCGCCGCACTCTTAAGGCATTTCAGCACCTCTTCCCTGAAGGCATGCACCCTTTTATCCTCTTCGGAGTCTGTGAGCTCAGGCAGGGTGATCCCTGCTCTGTCCGCGAGATATTTTACGGCTTCGGGAAAGCTGTAATTCTCATAATCCATCACAAAGCTGATGACATTTCCACCCACACCGCATCCGAAGCAATGATACATCTGCTTTTCCCGGTTTACTGAGAATGATCCGGTCTTCTCGCTGTGAAACGGGCATAGTCCAAAATAATTGGAGCCGCTCCGCTTAAGCTTTACGATACCTCCTATGACGTCCACTATGTCATTTCTCGAACGTATTTCTTCTATCAGTTCATCACTGTATCTTGGCATTTTACGCGCTCTATTTAACCGACCATGATACCGGCACAAAGAGCTCGGAATATACTCCTATGGCATATCTGTCGGTCATTGACGAAATATAATCACATACTATCCTCTCCGGCGGATCGCTGGTCCTGCTCATAAGCTTCCTGTATTCCATGGGAAGCCTGTCCGGTCTGGTGAAATAATACATATAAAGCGACTCTATAAGGCTTTCCGCCTTACCCTCTTCACTCTTGGCCTTGGGATTGGTATATACATTCTTAAACATCCATTCCCTGAGCTCCTTCATCGCGTCCGACGCAGCCTTTGACATGCATATATCATTCTTACCTATACTCCCGGTAATGATATCGTGTATAAAAAAATCCAGCCTTTCGGCAGTCTTGTAGCCGGCTACATCGCCTATACTCGCAGGGACGCTGTCGCCCTTTAATATGCCGGCTCTTATCGCATCATCCATATCATGATGCATATATGCTATCTTATCGGAAAGCTGCACTATCCTGCCCTCAAGCGTAGCCGGATTCCCGCTGGTCCTGTGATTTAAGATCCCGTCACGGACTTCCCATGTCAGGTTCAGACCCATCATATCCTTTTCAAGCACATCCACTACCCTGAGTGACTGTTCGGAATGCTCAAAGCCCAATGAGCACACCCGGTTAAGTGCCCTCTCTCCTGCATGACCGAACGGTGTATGACCGAGATCATGACCGAGAGCTATCGCTTCAACCAGATCCTCATTAAGTCTTAAAGCCTTGGCTATCGTTCTTGCGTTCTGAGATACCTCCAGAGTATGGATCAGTCTTGTCCTGTAATGATCCCCCTGAGGAGTAAGAAAAACCTGCGTCTTATCCTTGAGACGTCTGAATGATTTTGAGTGAAGTATCCTGTCTCTGTCTCTTTGAAACACCGGTCTCAGATCATCCTCTTCCTCACTGCGCTGTCTGCCCTTTGAATCGGAAGAAAAGGTTGCATAAGGACTCAGTGTCTTTTTTTCTGTGTCTTCTATAGTTTCCCTGATCGTCATCGCTTAAGCCTGATTTTTCCCTGCATATTCTAAATACGACAAAAAAATAAAAAGTCCTTTTCGTAAAATAAAAAAAGAATAGCTGCCAAAAAACCTTTTATCTGAACATACCACTGAATATATCGCGGAAAAACCTGATCTTGAACATCCATGCGACGCTCATGACGAGACCTGAAAAAACCGGTATCAGGATAACAAAACATACTGCATGCGCCAATATGCCGTTTTTATATAAGGAATCGTCTGATACCGGACTGACCTGTCCGCGGATGACAAAGACTGTATAGCATAGTGCCGTTACAGCATAGGGCATAATAAAAAAAGGAAACACCAGCTCATATCCGTGAAAGAGGAAATAATCTGCCGCGACAAGGACAGCGAAGAAAAGGATAAAGCTTATGATTTTCTTCATCCATGCTCTCCTACTCTGTGCTTATACTTTCTCTTGGAGGTGTACATCTTCTCATCGGCTCTGCGGATCGTATCCTCGGCATTCCTGTCGGTGATATGATTGTACACAGCGGAGCCGTAAGCAAAATTCACATCCCGTCTTACCCCGTTCATGATATCGTCAAACATATTGGCTTCCGCTTCAAAATAAACATCACTGTCATGTCCCGTAAAAAGCACGGCGAACTCATCTCCGCCTATGCGGAAGATCTTTGCTATCTTGCCGAAATAGTTCTGTACTATATCCGAACTGGATATGATGTATCTGTCTCCCTCAGCGTGTCCCATCGAATCATTAGTGCCCTTAAGGTCATTAAGGTCAAGCATTCCTACCACAAGATGATCAAGGAGATCTTCTCTTTTATTGATTCGCTCTATCTCCTGTTCATATGCCTGTCTGTTGCCGAGTCCGGTGAGACTGTCTGTGAATGCAAGGGTCTTGTATACCTCGGCCTTCTTTATATCTATCTGATCCGTGATAGTCATATGAAGAGTATCAAACGCGAGACACATCACATACACCAGCAGTCCTATCCTGCTGTATCTTGAGCCGTCTATGTAATTGGAGGTGTAGTAATGAAAGATATCCAAAAACACCGTAATGACAAAGATTAAAAACCCTATCACTCCCATCTCGGACATACCGGGGTCTGCCTTGCTCCTGGTGAACACCCCCGTCTTTATATGCGCGTAACATACGGTAGCGCTGACTATAAAGATACAGAAGTGTGTAAGCGGCAGCATATCGGACATATCCATCATCTTCAGAAAATGAAATGTGTTTATAAGGAAAAAATCAAAAATGGGTACTATACAAAGCTTGTGTGAGATATCCCTTACGACACGATACTTGCTGTCACAGTAAAACAGTAAGATCGGCATGGGAAGAAAGGTCAGTGTCTCATATGTGAGAATGGATATCATTTCCATATTGCCTACAAACAACTGTGTGCAATGCGTCTCATTTATTGACCATAGAAAAATACCCAGCGTAAACAACGCCAGATAAAACAGCCGGTTCTCCCTTGCGGTCCTGCGCTCCACTATCCACATCGCAAACAAAAGAATGGACGCAAAAAAGATAATGATGCAGGTGACTATACCAAAGATATTGTCAACAAGGAGCCTCTCCAGCATATCCGCTCTGTCTCCTATGAGTACTCCCTCCATTGTTCCGCCGTATTTGGTAAGTGTCCTGTGCAGATGTATGGTGAGATACTTACCCTTATATGAATCCTTGAGCGGTACGACTATCCACGCGGAGCCCGGAAGCTGGAAAAGCTCACTCCTTTTAGTCGCATAGGAATAAATGATCTTATCGTCCACATATACTTTGTTTTCCGCGTGGTGGGATCTGTACATGATGTACATGCCGTCTCTCGCTTCGGAACCGAGTCTTTTCCTTACGGTCAGATCCTTATAGTCCTTCTTGTCCAGTGTAAGAGGCAGCGTACACGGTTCATATACACCCATGTAAGTATTCTCATACTCCCAGCGGAAATTGTAGTTTTGTGCTCCATTCTCTATCAGCTTCGCATCATCTTCATCGGGATTCATTGCGGAAGCGATGATTATGATAATGCCAATGACAGCCAGTATGGCATATAGTATTTTGTAGTTTATCGTTCTTTCTTCGATCATGTTTTAATGTAAATTATTATAAGCAGCGCTTTTAACCCTTGCTATCATATCATAGAAAATAGCATAAAAAAAGGAATTAAAGGATCGTGCCGTAAGACACGATCCCCAAATCCGTTGATACTGTATGATATCGGTAATGCTCAGATCTCGCAGATCCAGCCCTCAGGTGCTTCGATGCTGCCCATCTGTATACCGGTGAGTGTATCATAAAGCTTCTGAAGCGTAGGTCCCATCTGATCCATGCCTGACGCCAGCCGTATCTCTCTGCCATGGTCATTGATACATCCCACAGGGGAGATCACGGCTGCGGTACCGCAGAGACCGCACTCTTTGAAGTTTCCTTCCTCCACCTCTTTAAGAGTTATCTCTCTACTGGTCACCTTGATACCGAGGTACTCCTCCGCCACGATCATCAGCGATCTTCTTGTAATGGAGGGAAGTATGGAGTCAGATGCGGGTGTGACCATATTACCGTCACCGTCTATAAAGATGATATTTGCACCACCTGTCTCCTCTATCCTGGTACGTGTGCCGGGATCAAGATAGATATTCTCCGCAAAGCCCTCGTTATGCGCGGTGACT
>CAJOME010000028.1 GCA_905235585.1 uncultured Lachnospiraceae bacterium
GTAGCTGCGACATTGGCAGCCACGATGCTCATGGTATGTATGATCGTGCCGAGCTCTATCTCCTCCACTATGGAGTCAAACATCATACGGTTTACCTTTGTCACTATCTTTGCTTTCTCGTTGTGCTTCTTGGCAAAGAGCGACAGCAGTATGTTTTCCTCATCTATATTTGTAAGAGCCACCACCGCCTCTGCGGTCTCTATTCCCTCCTCCATTACGACGGTCTCTTCGGTACCGTCACCGTTTATGACCGTGACATTCTTGAGCAGTGAGTCAAGCTCCACGCATCTCTTTTTGTCTTTTTCGATTATCTTTACCTCTATGCCGGTGGAAAGCAGTCGCTGTGCGAGATAAAAGCCTATCCTTCCTCCCCCTATGATGAGTGCGTCCTTTACGGCATGGGTATCTGTTTTTATGGCTCTGAAGAAGGCAGCCGCGTTTTTCGGTGATGCGATAAAGGAAACCCTGTCTCCCTCGAGCAGCATCGTGGAGCCGTTGGGTATGATGAGCTCCTCTCCTCTTTCTATCGCGCATATCAGGACTTCGGTGTGGATGTCCTGCGAGAGATCCATTATCCTTTTATCCTTTATGGGCGAGTCTGCTGTTATCTTAAACTTAAGCAGCTCCACCATGCCACCGGCAAGAGTGTCGATCTTCATTGCCGAACGGAACCTTAAGGTACGCGCTATCTCCCTTGCCGCTGCCCTTTCGGGATTTATCACTCTTGTCAGTCCGAGCTCCTCCTTAAAGAAGGATATCTCGTCCAGATATATCGGGTTCCTGACGCGTGCTATCGTCTTTATATTCCTGTTTGACTTTCTCGCTATCAGACAGCAGAGCAGATTGACTTCATCCGATCCCGTGGTGGCGATCATGATATCCGCCTCGTTTATGCCCGCTTCATTCAGTACCGCAAGCGAGGCGCCGTTACCCTCCACTCCGATCACATCCGCTCTTCCCGCAGTGAACTTCAGTGCATCAATATCCGTATCCACTACGGATACATCATGCTCCTCCTTTGTAAGTGTCATGGCGAGCACCGCGCCCACCTTGCCGCATCCGATTATAATGATATTCATTGTCCCTTGCCCTGTCCCTAAAAGCTATAGCGATATTTCATTACCGGTATATAGCTGATAGTATTTTCCTTTCTTTTCTATAAGCTCATCATGAGTGCCGCGCTCTATTATCCTGCCCTGTTCCAGTACCATGATACAGTCAGAGTTCTTTACCGTTGAGAGCCTGTGCGCTATCACAAACGTCGTACGTCCGCTCATCAGTCTGTCCATTCCCTCCTGTACTATTTTTTCGGTGCGCGTATCTATGGAGCTCGTGGCCTCATCGAGTATCAGTACCGGAGGATTGGCTATTGCGGCCCTTGCTATGGAGAGCAGCTGCCTCTGTCCCATCGAGAGACTGGCTCCGTCTCCTGTCAGTACAGTATCATACCCGTCCGGCAGGCGTCTGATAAAGCTGTCGGCATTCGCGAGCTTTGCCGCGGTGATCACTTCCTCATCCGTGGCATCAAGCCTGCCGAACCTTATATTCTCCATCACCGTACCCGTGAAGAGATGCGTCTCCTGCAGCACCATGCCGAGAGACCTCCTCAGGTCGGCTTTCTTTATCTTGTTTACGTTTATACCGTCGTATCTTATCTTGCCGTCCTGTATATCATAAAATCTGTTTATCAGATTGGTGATGGTCGTCTTGCCCGCTCCGGTAGAGCCTACGAAGGCTATCTTCTGTCCGGGCTTCGCAAAAAGCTCTATATCATGCAGCACCATTTTGTCATCGGTATATCCGAAGTCGACCCCATGCATCTCTATCGCGCCCCTTAGCAGGGTATAGTCTGTGGTGCCGTCGGCCTTGTGATAATGCTCCCAAGCCCATACTCCGGTACGCTTATCATCCGGTACTATGCTGCCGTCCTCTGATACTGTCGCATTCGTGAGCGTCACATACCCCTCATCGGTCTCCGTCTCTTCGTCGATGAGCGCGAATATCCTCTCCGCACCGGCGAGTGCCATCAGTACGGAGTTGAACTGCATGGATATCTGATTTATCGGCATATTGAAGCTTTTATTAAACGTAAGAAAGCTCGCCAGCTTTCCTACAGTAAGTGCCCCTATGCCGTTTAACGCGAGCAGCCCTCCTATCGCGGCGCACAGCACATAGCTCACGTTGCCGAGCTGCGCGTTTACGGGTCCCAGGACATTCGCGAATTTATTTGCGTTGTACGCGGCATTATAAAGCGCTTCGTTTTTCACATCAAAAGCTCTTACCGCTTCGTCCTCATGATTAAAGACCTTTACTACTTTCTGCCCTGACATCATCTCCTCTATATAGCCGTTCAGCTCGCCGAGCGTACGCTGCTGCTCTATAAAGTTCGCTCCCGATCTCTTGCCGAGCCATCCTGCGGACAGGAGCATTACGGCTACCATAAAGAGTGTGAGCAGTGTCAGCGGTATACTTAGCACTACCATGCTGATAAAAACCGATACTATGGTAATGAAGCTTGACAAAAACTGCGGCATCGCCTGAGATATCATCTGTCTCAGAGTATCTATATCGTTTGTATATATCGACATGATATCCCCGTGCGCGTGGGTATCAAAGTACTTTATCGGGAGCTCCTCCATGTGTGCGAAGAGATCCTTTCTTATCCTGAGCAGAGTCCCCTGAGACACATATATCATTATCCTCTGATACACGTATGTCGATATGGCTCCGATCGCATAAAAGCCTGCCACTCTCAATATCGCGTAAAGAAGCGGCGTCATATCCCTGCTTCCCGTGAGCAGCATCGGCGTCACATAGTCGTCTATCAGAGACCTTATAAATAGAGTCCCCTGCACTGATGCCAGTACCCCTATGAAGATACATATGATGACTATCACAAGGTGGATGGCATAGTTTTTTG
The DNA here is from genome assembly GCA_905235585.1 of uncultured Lachnospiraceae bacterium. Classification (GTDB taxonomy): domain Bacteria; phylum Bacillota; class Clostridia; order Lachnospirales; family Lachnospiraceae; genus NK4A144. The sequence continues at coordinate 2,921 of CAJOME010000028.1, forward strand.
TCACATATCCCATCGTCCTCATGAAAAGCCTGCCCGGGTTCTTAACCTTGACCCTCGGTCTGCCGGCCATACGCTGTCTGCCGGGTCCTCTTACTTCTCTTACTCTTTCCTCCGCCATTTGTCCTGCCTTATGAAAACGGACTGTCAAAGTCGCCGGCTCCTCCGGTCTGCGACTCATATACATCCCTGTATATCTCTGATGACTTAAGCAGCTCCTCATGCGTCCCTACAGCCGATATACGACCGTCGTCCATGACGATGATCCGGTCCGCCTGCTGTACCGATGAGATCCTCTGTGCGATGATAAAGACTGTGGTATCGGGGATCTCCTCATTTATCGCTTTTCTTATCTTTGCATCCGTAGCCGTATCCACCGCAGATGTGGAGTCGTCAAAGATGATCACCTTAGGCTTTTTGATGAGGGCTCTTGCGATGCATAGCCTCTGCTTCTGTCCTCCCGATACATTGACTCCCCCTCTTTCTATATGTGTATCATAGCCTTCAGGCATACGCTCTATAAACTCTGCAGCCTGAGCCATACGGCAGGCATCCCTGCACTCCTCTAAGGTGGCGTCTTCATTGCCCCATCTGAGGTTTTCCAGTATGCTCCCCGAGAACAGATTGTTTTGCTGCAGCACCATCGAGACCTGATCCCTCAGTGTCACGATATCGTATTTTCTTACATCTGTACCGCCTACCCTGACCTCGCCGTCCGATACATCGTACAGCCTGGGTATCAGATTTACCAGCGATGACTTGGCAGAGCCCGTACCGCCTATGATGCCTATCATCTCTCCTGCCTTCACATGCAGTGATACATCCTTCAGCACATACTCTTCGGCTGTCTTGTTGTATCCGAAATTAACATGGATAAAATCGACCGAGCCGTCAGCTACCGTCATGACGGGATCCTCAGATCCCTTCAGATCACTCTCCTCCTTTATCACCTCAGTGATGCGCTGGGCAGATGCGAAGGACATAGTGATCATGACGAAGATCATGGAGAGGATCATGAGCGACATCAGTATGTTCATGCAGTAGGTAAGGAGACTCATCAGCTCTCCGGTCGTCAGCTCGTCGGAGAGTATCGCCCTCGCTCCGAGCCAGCTGATGAGCAGTATACAGGTGTATACGGTAGCCTGCATGACGGGCATATTACTGATGATCAGACTCTCTGCCTTTATGAACATCTCATAGAGCTTTTCTACTGCCCTGTCAAACCTGCTCTTTTCGTACTCTTCCCTTACATAAGCCTTTACCACTCTGACAGCGGATACGTTCTCTCTGACTGAATCGTTCAGATCATCATATTTCTCAAATACTTCCCTGAAGTATACCGTCACCTTTCTCATGATGACGGATAGGAATATCGCGAGAAAGACCACTGCTATAAGATATACTGTGGCCAGCTTGGGGCTTATGATGATGGCCATGGTCATGGCGACTATGATCGACATCGGAGCCCGCATCGCCATCCTGAGCAGCATCTGATATGAGTTCTGGATATTTGTGATATCTGTGGTAAGCCTGGTCACGAGACCCGACGTAGAATATTTGTCAATATTTGAAAATGAAAACGTCTGGATATTCCTGAACATTTTGGAGCGCAGATTCATAGCGAGTCCGGCAGATGCCTTTGCCGCAAACACCCCGCCTCCTATGCCTGCCGAAAGACCGAACATGGCGATCACCAACATCATACCGCCGGTGGACAGTATCACGCTCATGTTGCCTGCATCTACTCCCTCATCTATTATCTTTGCCATGAGCATAGGTATCATCATCTCCATGATGACCTCGAGTACCATAGCTGCAGGAGTAGCCACGGATGCAGGTATAAACTGCTTTATCTCTGCCCCTATCGTCTTAAGACACTCCCCCGCGGATATGTCTTCATATGTTTTTTTCTGCTTTGCCTCTTCGTTTGTCATATACAATCCCTGCCGTAAAAAGCGCTATACCGCATAATGAAACGATAAGCCCCGGCAGTGTTCCGTTTGGAACATATCTCATATCTATATCATGTCTTCCGGCAGGTAGCCTAATGCCCATAAGCATTCCCATTACAGGCATTGTCTCTGCACTCCTGCCGTCACATTTTACCTTCCATGCTCTGTCATAAGGGATCGAAAGCACGAGTATCTGTCCCTCTTCAGCCCCGGCCTCAGCCACAAGATGCGAGCTTGATATCTCCTCCACAGCTCCTATGCCTTTGTCCGCCTCCTCCGCGGCCTTTGCCCAGGCTGCCAGTGCCCCCGCATCCTCGTAGTAAAAGCATGCCTCCGTGATATAAAGATCCTCTTTTAATATCTGCATCTTTATCTCTACGGTCTCACCCTTTTCAAAGGTGCCCGCATAAAGCACATTCCAGTGGTTTTCCGTGAAGTACCAGTCATAGGACTCGCCGTTTACAAACACCTCTCCGCTCTGTCTGTGAGGTGCCCGGAAATACATGAGCAGCGGCATTTCCTCCGTAACCTTTATATTATAAACTATATATGCCTCTTCGTCATCTTTTACAAAGTGTCCCGGGCTATCCTCAGATGCCCCTTCAAGCTCTGTCTGAACCAGAGCTTTTTTATATATCTCATACGGACCTCCGTCCCAGTATCCTGCCACTTCATTCTGCTTTTCAAACGTATTGCGCCCATCAAACTCATAGTCAGCCAGTCCCTCCGGTGCCGCGTATAAAAGGGGCAGCGAATAGGGATTCTCATACATACCGTGTGAGCGTACCTCACCTATGCGTTTATACGGCTTGAACGTATCATCAAATTCTGATCCGTAATAACGTACTCCCAAAAGGGAATCCGCAAATGAAGTACTGCCTCCGTTGTAATATGTATAAAACACGGTCTTGCAAAAGCCCAGATTGGTAAGCCAGTCTATCACATCGTCCCTCTCACAGGAGCTGTCGTGTGACAGGCCTATGTAGTCATACATAGCCGTGTCATTAACAGATTCCTCAAAGTCCTTTTCGAACCGGTAAAACCCGTCATCACGTCCCTTTATATAAGAGACGACTTCGCTTATCTCCGCGTAGTCCTCCTCAAACTTTGCTATCGAGGGAAGCTCGTCGTCGCCGGCATTCATCCTCATATATACTGTCCTTGCATTATACAGCATGTCCGCACAGGATATGACAAAAAGCATTACGAATGCGATGCTCCTCAGGCGTCTTCCCCTGATGTACAGCAGACTCATCAGAAATATGAGCGAGACTATCACGCAGTTAACGATCTGTCTTTCTTCATCGAGATAAGGATTGCCGAGTCTTCGCATATAGTATATATATGACATGAGCAGGATAAACACCGCAGCGGTCTTTGCAGTGTAAGCCCTTACGCTTTCATTGTCCTCTGTGATGTCCACTATGCCTCTGTATGCCATGACTATCACGGTGATACTCACATAGTAGGAATACCTCCACAAAAAACCCTCGGGATTGTTAAAGCCGTGCCATACGGCATCAAACGTATTGATCCACATACTCACAAGAAGCGCGAGCAACAGGAAGAGATCAGCCGCCTTCTCTCTCAGACTGTATTTTTTTGAAAGAAAAAAGATAACGGCAAAAAATACTGCCGTAATTGAGCAGTATATCATCGGCATCAGGATATTTCTTGATGTCCCCGAGAAAAAGGAAGCAAAAAGCTGTCTGAACTCAAAATTACGGAAGAAACCATAGTTTGCAGTGTCGGTGGTTTTCTCACCCTTAAGCGCAAATACGGTCCTTATCAGGAAAAAACCGTCCAATGCAAGCACGGTGATGAGGGAACAGATCAGTCCCTTGAGCCTTTTTATATATCCGATATCCGCTATCAGTCTCGATATATAGAGAAGTCCAAGGAATATGACAAGCATAAATCCCAGATAATAGTTTAAGTAGATAAAAAAGGCAGCAGCCAGTATCAGCGGTATCCTGCCGTTTGTACCGTCAAGATACCCAAGAAACAGATATATGATAAAGGGCAGCAGTGCCAGACAGGTAAAATAAATAGTAAGCTCGGTATAATCAAAAAAGAATGCACTGAAGGAATATGCCGTTGAGAATATGAGCGATATCCACGAGACCCTGTACCTCCTGTTTAAGAGAAATGACATGGAGAGTCCGGCCAACGATATCTGGATGGCAAACATATATGCCACTCCGGTTGCGATCCCTGCCCCCGGAAAGAGGAACAGCATGAATATCAGCGGATCCCTCAGATAATAGGACGCAAGTCCCGGCACATCTCCGCCTATGGTCTTTGCGAGCATATATGTCATGTCGTTTTTTGTGGTGAAGGTGTTTAAGAAATACTTGTAGAAATTTACAAACTCAAGATCCAGATCTCCTATCAGCACAGTGCTTTTGCCATACGGATATATCCCGCACAATGCAAAGAACACATTCACCATAATGAACGGCATCAAGAAAGCGCAGATATAAATCGCGCTTTCCCTGTTAATATATTTTGTTCTCTTTTTAACTTCCTCCATCGGACAGCTTATCAGTCCAGTCTCCTCGCACCGTCGGCAGCATCCGCTATGTAAAAATCAGCCTTTATACCGGTGCGCTCCTCGTATTTCTTCCCGATCACTTCGATAAACCCGTCCACGTTTTCACTCTTTATGATAGATACCGTACAGCCTCCGAACCCGCCCCCGGTCATCCTGGAGCCTATGACTCCGGGCAGCTCCCATGCCTGCTCTGCCAGAAAATCCAGCTCTTCGCAGGTGATCGCATAGTCGTCTCTCATAGATACATGCGATTCGTTCATGAGCTTGCCAAAGGCATCGAGATGTCCGGCCTTCAGCTCCTTTACCGCCTGTATGGTACGCTGGTTCTCATATACCGCGTGCTTTGCCCTCTTCCTGTTCACTTCGTTCTCTATATACTCACTCAGCCTGTCAAACTCTTCATTGTCGAGCTCGCCCAGCGCTTCAATATCCACGACCTTTTTCAGCGCTGCCAGAGCCTCCTCGCTCTCTCTCCTTCTGGTATTGTATGAGTTGTAGGAATTCTCCGTAAGGTTATGCTTTACCTTGGAGTTTACTATCACGATCTTTTCATCCTTCATGTTTAATGGCACATACTCATATGACAGATCCGCTGTATCAAGGAAAATGGCATGATCCTTTTTACCGAGGGCCGAGGCAAACTGATCCATGATGCCGGAATTGCTGCCGTTATATTCATTCTCCGATACCTGTCCGAACTTCGCGCAATCCACCATATCGATGGGCAGGTCGTTAAGATCCTTGACTATTATCGCTGCAAGCTCCTCTATCGATGCTGATGCGGAAAGCCCCGAGCCTGCCGGAAGATCCGCTGCCATCACCATATCATATCCGCATGGTATCTCTATCCCTGCCTTAAGCATCGCCCAGAGCACACCGTGCTGATAGTCATACCACAGTCCGTTGTCGTTGGGGGCAAGCTCGTCCAGAGACCTTTCCTGTACCCCGTTGTCGGGATAGGTCATATTGTAAAGCCTTACTGTCCTGTCATTTCTTTTTCTTGCCACACCGTAATTGCCCATAGACAGCGCGCAGGGAAATACATGCCCCCCGTTATAGTCGGTATGCTCACCGATGAGATTTACCCTTCCCGGCGCAAAATAGCATCTGATGTCACCCTCGCTGCCAAACTTTTCCTTAAAGCACTCCATTACCTTCCCGATCATTTCAATCCTCCTTTTTCCTTATTTCATCAATAATAAACGGCGGTCTGTTCCTCGAAGCGTCAAAGGTCCTCCAGATATACTCTCCGAGAAATCCGAGCATCCAGAGTATGAGTCCCGAGGACATCAGCAGGATGCACATGAGCGATGCCCATCCCGCTACAGGAGTTCCCTTTGTAAAGTACTCCACAAACACACTGATCCCCATAAGAAGCGCAAATATAAAAAACAGGATGCCAACTCCCCACATCAGTCTGATCGGCAGATAGGTGAAGCTGATAAAGGAATCCAGCATGAGCTTAAATTTCTTTGCAAAGGTCCAGCGTCCCACACCGACCTCGCGCTTCTTCCTCTGGAAGTATATGACGTCTGTCTGATAGCCGACCCACATTACCTGCAGGGTAAGTGATGAGTTCATCTCATTGAGCTCAAGCAGAGTCTTTATCACCTGGCGATCGACCAGATAGCAGTCGCAGCCACCCTCCGGCATCCTGTCGGTCACGTATTTCCTGACGAGCTTATAGTAAATACCTGCGAAAAGTCTGGTAAAGAAGGTATCTTCCCGTCCTTCTCTTGCGGCAAGCACTACCTTGTTGCCCCTCTTCCAGCTCTCGTACATCTCAAGTATGAGCAGCGAATCCTCCTGCAGATCCGCCTGCTTCGTCACGGCACAGTCTCCGGTACATACCGAGAGTCCCGCGAGTATCGCCGCATGCTCTCCGAAATTGCGTGAGAGCTTTACCGCTATCACATTATCATCCTTTTCCTTTATCTCATTTATGACCTTCCATGAGGCATCTCCCGAGCCGTCATCGACAAATACCAGCTCGTATTCGTCAAGCTTAGGCAGTACCTTTTCCTTCAGATCATCATAAAGCATCCCAAGGGTGTCTTCATTCCAATACACCGGGATCACTATGGATATCCTGCTCATCTCAATGCCTCATATCTCATGCATCTGTCCACCAGAGTGCTCTGTCTTACTATATCCCTGTAGGACGCCTCTCTTTTATCGTTGTCACCGGTCATATCAAGGAAAGCCGAAAGGCTTCTGCCAAACTGGTCATCGGGTTCGATATCATATGACCTGCTCTCATTTCCGCATTTTATCTCAAGCCTTACTGACAGCTCGGGCGGTGCCGTATATATCCTTGAAGCCCTGAGACATCCTTTATTACCCCATATCTCCAACTCACAATTATACTGCTGATCCATGCCGAATGAAAGCTGCGCAGGTATTCCCTTTGTACTCACGGCTGATATCGCTCCGTATATATCTACATCAAAGCCGTCAAGATAAAAAAGCCTTGCATCGGTGATCTCCATATCTCCATGGAGCAGCCTGTCCGCAAGCTTTAAGGTATAGCATCCGCAGTCAAGCAGAGCTCCTCCGCCAAGTGCCTTATGATATCTGAAATCATTTCCTCCCCTGAAGGGGAAAGCAAAATTACTCCTTATGAGCCTGATCTCTCCGAGCTCACCGGAGTTTATCACTTCCTCTGCCCTCGCTATCTGCCTGTGATATATGAATGCGAAGTTTTCGGCAAGTGCGAGACCTCTGCTCTCTGCTTCCCGTACAAGCTCCTCAGTATCACCAAGTGATGTGGTAAAGGGCTTTTCGAGCAGTACATGCTTGTCATGCTCTATTGCTTTTTTTGCCCACTTATGATGAAGTGCCGGGGGCAATGCTATATATACGGCATCGACCTCATCAGACGAGAGCATACTTTCATAGCCCTCAAAAATTCTTCCGCCAGATTCCTTTACAAAGGCTTCTCCCTTTTCCCTGCTGCCATCAGGTATGCTGTCGCCGTTACCGCCCCTTTCGCTGTCTGTCGCAAGAGCCACACCGATATACTCACACCGGGTATTCTCCAATACAGACGGTATCATACGCCTTTTGGCTATATCCGCGGGACCGAGCACCCCTATCCTTAGCTTATCCATGATGTCTTTCTCCACTCTAATAGACACTGTTCAGCATGTCGATAATATGTATTTTCAACCGCGGCTACATCTTACTAAGCTCGCTGAAATACATATCACCGACATGCATATCCGACTCTCTGTTACACCTCAAGCAAAGACAGCAGATTGCGCAGCTGTATGTTCAGACAGTTGTTTATCTGCGTCAGTATGTTGAGCGTCCCGTAGTCACTCCAGATATACCCCTCCGGTATCTCCTTGACCTCATCCTTGTCTGTGATGATAATGACATTCCGGTTTTCTTCCTGATAGAATCTGCCGCCCTCTTCCGAAAGTATGCGGTCTATTACGATGTCCTCTCTGCCGGTCTGAAGCTTTTCAAAGAAATACTCCTCCACGCTGTCGGCCGGCTCCCTGTCAGTATATTCCTTCTGTATGGTGGGTCCGATCTCTATGCCGTCGAAGCATCCGGGCTCCGGTCTGATCTTCACCAGAAACTTCATCACTCCGTCGTCGTCACAGCACAGCAGTCCGAAGGTGGCTTTGCCGTTTGAGGCAAAAAGCGGCTGTCTCCAGTGGGATACCTCTCTTCCCTCTATGGCTATGTCACAGAAGATAACCTTAAAGGGGTATTCGTCTCTGCATACGAATTCATTTCCCGTAAAGCCCCAGCCCTCCAGCTCATTAAGACCTGTCAGCTCCCTTCTCACATTTTTAAGCATCTTGTAATCATTTATACCGTGATAGAGCTCCGCTATGGTCCTGCGGTTCATGCTCCATGCAGTCTTGTAAAAATACGACTTGTTCTTAAACGGTACGTCCGAATCCTGTCCCATCAGCACATAGGGTATGCAGGACAGTACTGTCCTGGTATCCATGTTCACGAGATTGTCCTGCTGCATCAGATCCTTGATCTGTCTGAGTGTCATCCATCTGTGAGCCGCATCCTCTTTCAGCATCTCGTTAACCTTAAGAATGACATTTCTGTTTCTCTTCTTCAGAAATCTCGAGGACTGCTCCGACTGTATCTGATCCACTATGATATCCTTCGGCTCCATATGCATAAAGCTGTCGAGATACTCGGGTATCCTCCCTCCGTGCTTTCCGGTGAAGTTGCTCTTTGTGGCCTGAAGCGTGGGTGATATCTGTACGACATTTACATTGCCCGGCTCTATCTTCGCCTGCATAAGATAATGCCAGGTATCCCCTATCCGGCAGGTAATGATACCGAGGAAGCCTATCTCCTCCTGAATGATGATAGGCTGCTGCGCTATGATACGGTCATCCTCATACTGTCTTATACCGCGTATCTGAAAGAAAGAATTGTTTTCATTTCTTATGCATCCGTCCTTCTCATCAAGAAACCACGGTGTACACTCCCCCAGCGAGATCCGGTCTACCCGTACATCAAGCCTGTCGTTTCTCTCCTTTATCCAGTCCGTGAGCTCTGCCATGGTATGCAGAGGAGTCTCGGATGTACTCTCTGTGGCAAAAAGATCGTCTATCAGCCTGTTATCTGCCATCTTCCCTCTTCAGTGCCTCAAGGTATTCTTCAAAGTCATCATAGGTCTCATCCTTACCGGCATACACATGGTCGCAGATAGCTTCCAGCACGCAGTCCTTTGAAAAGTTCTTCATGGTGCGCCAGAGCATCTTGTCTATATAGAGTCCCTTTGTAGGATCGTCAAGCCTGTAGGTCTTTTCCTCATTGCCGTCATTCACGACCACATCACAGCTTCCCGTCACCGCGATGAGCACCAGCTTTGTCTGCTTGTTGGCATGCTGACCTCTCTCGGCACCGGGCAGGACATCCCTCACCCAGAATATCCTTTTTATCTCAAACGGGATCGCTTCGGTATCGCCCTCTGCCACGAGCAGTCTGCCGTCACTTTCCTGATTGGAGCGTATATCCACATACCGGCACCTTCTATCCTTCATAGCTGTTTACCTCATCTATGACCTTCTGTATCTCGTCCTCTTCCATATAGTCCATCATCGGAAGAGACACTATGGTGTCGCATATCGCCTCTGTCTTGGGATAATCTCCGCGCTTGTATCCGAACTTCTCTACCATCACCGGCTGCAGATAAGGCGGTGTCTTCCACGCGATATCCGTGGCCACATCACGCCCGGAAAGGAAGCTTCTGAAGCCCTCCTGATCCTCTACCCGTACCACAAACTGGTACCAGGTATGTACGCATCCCTCTGTGGTCTCGGGCAACTTTACAAGAGGATTCTTTATTTCCTTAAGGTATCTCTGAGCGATATGATCCCTGTTTGCGAGCAGATCCTTTATATGCCTGAGCTTGACTCTTAACAGCCCCGCCTGCAGCTCATCGAGCCTGTCGTTGTAGCCCATTGCTATATTGTGATATCTGTAATCACTGCCGTAGTTTCTTAATACCTTTACCCTTTCTACGATGGACTGATCCCTGGATACCACTCCGCCTCCGTCACCGAAGCCTCCGAAATTTTTGGTGGGGTAAAAGCTGAAAAAGGAAACCGTACCGAACAGTCCGGTGTATGTACCCTTGTAGGGTGCGAAATGTGACTGGGCGCAGTCCTCAAAAAGCATCAGACCGTGCTTATTGCATATATCAATTATGGGTTCCATCCTTGTGGCAAGACCGTACAGATGGGTCACAAGCACTGCCTTGGTCTTTGGAGTGATGGCAGCCTCGATATTTGCCGCGTCAAGCTGGTAATACTCATCAGGCTCCACAAAGACCGGCACGCCGCCTGCCTGCATCACCCCGAGCATAGTGGCTATATATCCGTTTGCCTGTACTATGACTTCATCTCCGGGCTCTATGCCCGCGGCTTTCACTCCGAGCAGGATGGCATCCAGTCCGTTGTCCACACCTGCGCAGTAGCATCCGCCGCCGAGTGCCTCGGCGTATTCCTTTTCAAACTCAGTCACCTGCCTGCCGAGCACATACCAGCCGCTGCGAAGCACCTCCACGGCCATCTCCTCATACTCGTCCCTGTAGATATTGTATCCTCTTGACAGATCATTAATGGGTATCATCTTTTTTCTCCCTTAGGTAAATATGAAATAAAGATAATTATACCATAAAAGCCGGCAGGCGCACTACTTTGTGATTTTACATTGCTGGGCAATCAAAAACAGCCAAAGGGCTGTTTTTGTTATACCATAAAAGCCGGCAGGCGCACTACTTTGTGATTGTACATTGCAAGGGCATATTTGATGCACTGATATATGGTTCGTCTTTCAATGATCAATTTCCAACATATCCAATAATTTTATAAAAGTATCCTGTCCATCCAAACAGGTATCCGTAAGCCATTCCTTCTCATTTTTCCACTCTGAAAGACCTCTGTAATAGTAATTCTTTTTTTCGTCTTCAATAATAAAAGGAACTACATTATGTCTTAAGCATTCCTTCAGTGCCACAAGTCTTCCGACCCTTCCATTGCCATCCTGAAACGGATGAATGTATTCGAATTCAGCGTGAAGTTCAATTATATCCTCTATTACAATTCCGCTCATTGCATTGTATTTTTCAAGAAGTTCCTTCATGTGCTTATGGACTTCAGATGGTTTTGATGTTTCTCTGCCACCAACTACATTGGCTCTTTTTTTATATTCACCGACTGCAAACCACGGGAGCAGAGAATCCTTTGTATCATGTTTTATGATAAAATGCAGGTGCTTGATGATTTCCTCGGTTAATTCTTCTTCCGCAATATCAATGACATAATCTATTGCTCTGAAATGATGTACCGTTTCGAGCACATCATCTACCGGAATTCCATCACCTACATCTACGGTATTTGTCTCAAAAATTAGACGAGTCTGCTCCTCAGAAAGTTTACTACCCTCTATATGATTCGAATTGTAAGTCATTCTGACCTGCAATTCATGATAGAGACCTCCGGGAAGCTTCATGTCTTTTTCCTCCCTAAGAATCTGAAGTATCTTATTATCAGATATCTCTCTACACAGAAGTTCCGGCTCCATCCCAAGATAATCTGCTATCTTCTCAAGGCTTCGTCTCGATAACCTTTCGCCTTTCGCAATCTTTGCTACAGTACGTGTCGATAAACCAAGTTTCGTAGTAAGATCCGTCTTTCCGATTTTCTTTTCCTTAAGTTCTTTTTCAAGACCTTCATAGGAGAGCATAATGATCATCCTTTCTGCCCAGAATCTTTACCTTATTCTATCATAGTGGTCATCAAAAGTAAAGATATTGCGTATTCATGTAGATAAAAGTAAAGATACGGGTCCATCTGAGCGTGAGAGAGATTACAGAAGCCAATACAAGGATTTGCCCCATTGCCGAAGGCAATTATACTGGGCAAATCCAGTTGCTGTGAGCACCTGTAAGGTGTGAACAGTAACAAAAAAGACACCCGACCGTAGCCGAGTGTCGTTCCTGTCTGTGAATCTGTTATGCTTGTATCTCCGAACCGTCCCGGGATGTGACCGTGGTCTATCAATTAGTTGTATTACCTGATCACATCGAAATTAAGGATCTCTCCTGAATAGCTCTCATCATATAGCCTCTGTAATACGGGATCATCCTCAGCCGCATTTGCACCAAACTGCTTATTGGGGTCATAGATCGCTTCAGCAACTGCCTGAATATCAAATCCGTCCAGATCCTTGTCTTCAGTGCTAAGCGAATAGGATGCACCGGTTTCCACATCATACCATGTGCATACATCAACGTACCTGTCTTCACCGACAAAACGCTTTACTGTACCTTTCATATTGCCGCCGGCCCAGTTTGCCAGAGTAACGTCATCCTCTACAGCCCACTCATAAAACATTCCTGAAATATCCTGTGGATCATCACCTGTATTCTGCTGCCTTGCGGTAAAGCTGAGTCGATCAAGGTCAAATGTCATTTGAACCAGCTCTCTGTACTCTTCACCGGTATCCATGATGCTCCACTTCACATTGGTTGCTCCCTCCGGTGCACTAAAACCATTTCCCGCAAGCCGGTAGCACTCTTCCTCCGTTGCATCTCTCCATGGATTAGCCAGCCCTGCTGTTTCCTCTGTTGCAGTCTCTACAGCTGCTTCTGTTGCAGCCTCAGCTGCAGGAGCCTCCTTGGAGGCTGTGACGCTTCCGCAAGCCGAAAGTGAAAGAACCATAAGTCCTGTCATCATTGTTGCGATAGTCTTTTTCATATTTCTTTTCTTCCTCGAAAAACAACGAGCCATATCTCCGCAGACAGCACAGTCACTATCATATATTGAATTGCGATCAAAATCCGATCCGGTTATTTGAGATACGCTGTACCAGCACCAATCATCCTTATCGTAGCTATCGCCCGTTATGCACTTAATCAGCATTGATCCATAGAAGAGAAAATGTATTCACCCGTTTTTCCATCTCGGCTATGATCCTTACGGCAAATTCCGGACATTGCTCCATCAGCGGCCGCACCTCATCCAACGGTAAAACAAGAACCCTTGCCCTCGATGCGGCCCTTGCCTCCATAAGGCTTGCAGAGTCCTCCACGATACCGGCTGCTGAAATCATCTTTTGTGATTTCAAAACCATCAGCGACTTCGTCCAGCCGTCCATCGCCTTCCTCGACAGCTCTACAAAGCCGTCATATACAAACATCAGATCCGCATCCTTCTGCCCCTCCCTGATGATCACATCATCCATTTCATAGCTTTCAAGCCTTGCCGTCATGGCAAGCCGGTGCATAAGGGAGGCATGCTCTGCGTTAAACAATCCAAGACCGCCTATGAATGCCTCGATTTCCTGGCGCAATGACGCTTCACTGTCAATGGCCTTTCTGAACACGGAAATATCCGGACAATCTATATCACTGAAGAGCAGGTCCTCCTTGCCGCACGCAATCTGCTCCACTACGCTGTAGAAGCAGTCCATCAATATCTCTATGCGCGCTCTCGTCAGATGATTCTGGTTAAATACAAAATTCGTACCTAAGCCCTGTTCGGTATTAACGAAATACACCACCAGATCCATGGAAAGATTGTCATACATTTCGCCGCCAACCAGCTTGATTCCCGGAATAGACGGGCCCGATGCAAATCCTCCCGCATTATTCTTCATGAAATTATGGAAATTCAAAAGATGGTCAAATAAAGGATCCTTCCGCCCTAACGCCCTCTGGAGTTCTCCGGGAGAGACATGGGATTTTTCCAATGAATTTAGCAGCTGCTTCTGGAGTGCCGAAACCAGGGAGGAAATACT
>CAJOME010000029.1 GCA_905235585.1 uncultured Lachnospiraceae bacterium
GAACCTGACAAATTCGCCGGCCTTCTTTACTCCTGCCACACCGAGTACGGCATCCATCTTCTTCTCCGGCTTGCCGTCCTCTCCCGTGATCTCTGTCCTGTTGGCCACACATCCAATAGTAGCGCCGTTCAGTCTTATGAAGCCTGTGACCATATTCTTTCCGTAGCCTGCCTTAAGCTCCAAAAAGCTGTTGTCATCAGCTATCTCGGCAAACGCCGCAGCCGTATCTCCCGTGCATCCGGCTATAACTGATGAAGCACGGTTGAGATCGTCCTCACAGTCGGCAAGAGCCTCCTCCTCATTATTTGCGGGAAGGAAAGAAATAAGCTCCCGTATTCCCGCGAATATCTCATCCTCTGTACCTACTACATCCACAAGTCCTGCCTCTTCACTCTGGAAAGCAGCTGATGCAGTATCGCATTTCTCTTCGTAATTACCCTTGATCGCATTGGGTGAATTAACGAAAAGCTTAGCCTTGTCACCCTCCATAAAGGTAAAATCAGTAAGTCCGGGAATAAGCGCGAGACCGCCGCCGCAGCTGCCGAATATGGCCGTGATCTGGGGGATGACGCCGCTTGCCATTACCTGATTGTGATAAATGCGTCCGAAAGCATGGAGGGCATCGGTAGCCTCCTCAAGCCTTAAGCCGGCAGAATCAATAAGTCCGATGACAGGCGCACCTGTCTTCATAGCCATGTGATAAAGATTCACGATCTTCTTCGCATGCATCTCTCCTACCGCGCCGCCAAGGACTGACGCATCCTGGCTGTAAACATACACGAGGGCACCGTCGATAAGACCGTATCCGGTCATTACGCCATCTCCGGGAGCCTTCTTTGTTTCGAGATTGAAATCAGTGCTGCGGGCTGTGACCTGTGCACCTATCTCCACGAAACTGTTTTCGTCGAGCAGAGCTGCGATCCGTCTGCCCGCTGAGCTGTTTGTGAGATTGCTCATGTTTTACCTCCATAAAAATAGTTAAATAGATTTATATACTGAAAATCCGAGCTGTGCCCGGAAAGCTTCACAGTATTCCAAGTATAGCACAATTCGGATCATAAAAAAACATACTTTTTATACATTTAACGCAATACGCTCATATCCCTACATTCAGTCTTTCTTCGGCTTCCTCCTCTGCCTCCTCGCGGAATTCCTCGACATGCTCCGGAGCTATCTCGGGCAGCTCGTCCAGAGAGTTTACTCCAAAAGCGCGCAGGAACTCATCTGTTGTACCGAAAAGGATAGGTCTTCCCGGAGCCTCGAGTCTGCCCAGCTCCTTGATAAGACCGAATTCCACCAGTCGGTTGACGGCATGATCGGAATTCACTCCTCTTATCGCTTCTACCTGAAGCTTGGTCACGGGCTGCTTGTACGCCACTATCGAAAGTGTCTCAAGCTGGGTATCCGTGAGCTTGTAATCCTTTTTATTCTTTGCCACAGATGCGAGATAAGGATACAGCTCGGTCTTTGTGCACAGCTGCAGCTTGGAGTCCACATGTACGAGCATTATCCCTCTTTTGGCTGAAGCGTATTCCTTTTCCAGCTTCTCGGCAGCCTCGCTTATCTCATCCTTACTGCATTCGGCTATCTCGCAGAGCTTATCCGTCGACACGGCCTCTCCTGTCGCAAAGAGCACTCCTTCTATTACGGCCGCCAGCTTATTTATCTCCATCAAAGTCCTCCTTTACGACTATATCTATATCCGAGTCTATATCTGACTGCTCGGCGGTGATCTCGCCGTTCTTCATCATTTCAAGAATGCAAAGGAAGGAAACGATTATCTCAGCCTTTGAGTTTGCCCGGGTAAGCAGATCCCTGAAGGAAAATCTTTTGTGATTACGGGCAAATTCCCTGATATGCTGTACCTTGGCTTCAGTATCTATCTCTTCCTTTTCTATCGTCCCGAACTTGGATCTGACAGGGTCGATCTTATCCTCCTGCCTCTTCATCAGCTCGTCAAATATACTGTTAAGCTTCTTAAGGGTAGTATCGCCTATAAGCGTATCGTAGTCTATGGGAGTCTCCATATGGAGTATCTCATCAGGCATGGAGCTCTGCTTGTATAGCGCTCTGCTCGCGTCCATGCTCATATCACGCAGCTCCAGTGACGCATATTTGTAGATCTTATATTCAAGCAGCCTCTGGACCAGCTCTGTCCTTGGATCTATCTCCTCGCCTTCTTCATTCTTCTCCTTGGGGAGCAGCATCCTGCACTTGATATCGAGCAGGGTGGAAGCCATGACAAGAAACTCCGACATGGTATCCATATCGTAGTCATCCTCTTTTAAGGCTTCAAGATACTCCATATACTGCTCGGTGATAAGAGAAATGGGGATATCATAGATATCGACTTTGTTCTTATCTATGAGATGCAGGAGCAGATCGAGAGGTCCCTCAAATTTTTCAAGCTTAAATTCCAGTTCAGCCATTATCTTTTTTCCTGTGCAGATCCACGATCATGAGCTCAGAGGGATTGTTTATCCTCACGTGGATCGTATGCATACCGAGTCCTTTGGTGACAAGCATCCTTGAGCCCTTCCTGCTATACTCTCCCGCGTCATACCTCGGGAAGAGCTTCAGCTCAGGTGATATCAGACCGCCGAATCCCGGGAGTCTTACCACTCCGCCATGCAGATGACCCGATACTATCAGATCAGAGCCGTAATCACTGTAGCTCTTAAAATGAAGAGGATCGTGGGC
This sequence comes from uncultured Lachnospiraceae bacterium, assembly GCA_905235585.1. Classification (GTDB taxonomy): domain Bacteria; phylum Bacillota; class Clostridia; order Lachnospirales; family Lachnospiraceae; genus NK4A144. The sequence goes on from CAJOME010000029.1 coordinate 2,701, forward strand.
GATCAAAACGTTATAGTATCTTTTGTCAGGCTCTCCGAGCATCTCTGTCATTTTCTTATACCCGAGCGGTCTGTGTCCCATCCGCGGAAAATAAGAAAGCGGCAGATCAAGACATGTCACTCTGATACCGGTACCCTCTATCATACGGCTTTTGTTGCTTAGCAGCCTCACTCCGCTCCGCTTTAACGTATCCCTGAAGAGCATCACAGATCTGTTGTTTTTTTTGTGCTTTCCGAAAATGAGCTTTCTTTCATGATTGCCCATACCGTATATCACCCTGAAGTGTCCGGCAAGACTTTCCAGAAGCTGCATGGTGCCCTCGCCTACATCGGAGCCGTCCACCAGATCTCCCGCTATCAGCACTATATCGGGCTTTTTGCTTTTGATCACATTAAAAAGCTGACGTCCGCCATCCTCACACATACAGTTGTGCAGATCTGCGATCACCGCCAGTCGCGTATCCTTTAGGATCTTTTCGCTATATATATTGTAACGGCTTATCTCAAGCCCCGATCTGAAATATAGCTTCATCCGCATCTATCTGTAATCATCATCACTGTCTACATCAATATCCATGCCGTAGTCATCATCGTCTCCGAAATCGGCAGAGCCGTAATCGTCATCGCTGTCTCTCCCGTCCGTATTGACGGCAGGAAGCTCATCCGGAGTGAAAGTCTTGGCATGATAGCCTTCCTCAGGCGGCATATCCTCCGTACTCCTTATGGAAGCGGTGATCTCCGCTGTCTTTCCTACGTCGCTGTCATAGTCATAATCATAATCGGTATCGTTTCCGACATCCGAATCATAGTCATAATCATAGTCTACGCTGCTCTTTACCTTGACCGGAGGCATCTTAACAGGATTCGGTATCATGCCGGGCTTCTCATCTACAGGCGGCTCAAATCTCGGCTCTTCCTTCTTCACCGGCTCCATATGTACGGGCTTTTTAGACTCTTCGCGCCCATAGTCATTTACGGCTGCATTATCTGTTACCGAAGCATAATCATTCTTCTGCTCAACCGGCTTTGAAGCATAGTCCCTGTCAGGCGCGGGAGCAGACATCATAACTGGAGCAGATGTGGGAGCCGGAGCAGGCATCGGAGCCGGGGCAGGCGCCCTATCACCGCCGGATGGAGATACATAAGCAGCTCTTCTTTCTCCCTGTCGTATTTCACCCTGTCTACGATCCAACGGTACACTGCCCTGCTGTGTATCAGCAGACCTGAACAAGGATCCGCCTGAAGCCGACCCTGAAATAGGAGAACCGTCAATATTCTTTTCGGAAAAAGGCTCCGGTAATATCTCCTCTTCAAATTCCATTCAGCTTACTCATCCCAGTTGTGATATACCGCCTGTACGTCATCATCCTCGTCGAGGAGATCGAGCAGTCTCGTCAACGCAGTCCGGTCTTCTTCGCTGCTTATAGCCACATAGTTCTGCGGAAGCATGACCACCTCGGCAGAAACCATGGCTATGCCTTCCTTTTCAAGCTTCTCTCTTACGGTATCAAAATCAGAGGGCTCGGTGATCACCTCGTATGAATCATCCTCCTCCTTAAAATCCTCCGCTCCGGAGTCCAGCGCGAGCATCATCAGATCATCTGCCGAAAGATCACACTCTTCCTTATCTACGATGATCTGTCCCTTCTCATCAAACATAAAGGAGACACAGCCGGGAGTGCCCATATTGCCCTTGCCTTTGGAGAAGGCCGCCCTTACAGAGGCTGCAGTCCTGTTCTTATTATCGGTAAGCGCATTGACTATGATGGCTATGCCTGCGGGACCGTAGCCCTCATATGTACAGTATTCATAGTTAACGTTCCCCGCATCTCCCGATGCTTTCTTTATACCTCTCTCAATCGTATCGTTAGGCATATTGTTAGCCTTAGCCTTGGCAATAACGGTAGCCAGCTTGAAATTGTTTGAAGGATCGGGACCGCCCTCCTTTACCGCGACCGCTATCTCACGTCCTATGATGGTAAAGATCTTTCCCTTTGCGGCATCGTTCTTCTCTTTCTTATGCTTGATATTTGCGAATTTTGAATGTCCTGACATTTTCTTATATCCTTTCCTTTAATAATCATTTTATCTGTAGCGGGGTGCTCACTATGATGCACCGCTTTGACTGCACCCCCTGCGAACTCGCACGCTTTGTATCACATGATTGCTTATCGATATCACATGGAAGTTGTATCCTCCATAGTCGGTCTCAAATATCTCACCGGATCTCGGTACGTGTCCGAGCACCGATGTGAGGAAACCGCTCAGGGTCTCGACATTCTCCTTATTAAATGAGATCCCTATCCGCTCCTCTATCTCGCTTAAAGGTGTAAGACCCCTGACTATATATACATCCTCGCCGACCTTTCTGATATCTGTCTCTTCATTATCATATTCATCAAGTATATCACCGACGAGCTCCTCGAGGATATCTTCGAGTGTGACGAGTCCCGATGTCTGTCCGTACTCGTCAGCCACGATGACCAGATGGGTCTTCTTCGCCTGCATTACGGCAAAGAGCTCATCTATCTTCCTCGTCTCGGGTACGAAAAGCACCTGCTTGATCAGTCCTTCTATATCTCCGATAGGTTTGCCAAGCAGCCCCGTATCTCTTCCGGCTCTTATCACATCCTTCATGTGTACCGTGCCGAGGATATCGTCTATGCTCTCATGATAAACCGGATATCTCGAATTGGAGCCGTCCAATATGATATCTATACACTCCGACAGCGGCGTGGTATCCTCGATAGCATTTATTTCCTCACGGTGAGTCATGATATCATGCGCCGATTTGTCGTCAAACTCAAAGACCTTCTCTATCATCTTGGCTTCCGACTCTTCGAGCTCACCGGTATCCGCGCCCTCCGAGACGATAGACTTGATCTCGTTTTCGTATTTATCCTCTTCTTTAGATCTCTTTCCTGATAATCCAAACATGTCGTCCCATATTACATGTATAATCATAACCCGGTCTGCCACAATACAAAACAGACGCAACTATTCATGTCCAATGCTTTGGTAGGCTCCGAACAGTCACTATCAGACATCATACCGTGGATGTGGAAAAGTCTGAGAAATAGTTCATTGTGGCGACCGGCTCATTATCTCTGCAATATACTCTCGGCACTCTCTTCGTAAAGCACGAAACTATCTCATAATTAAAGCCGCCGTACATCTCAGCCAAAGCCTCTACCGTGATCTCCTCGTCTCCGTCACGTCCTATGAGCGTCACCTCATCATAGTCTGATGCCTCCGGTATATCGGTGACATCCACCATCACCTGATCCATGCATATCCTGCCGGTGATAGGAGCCCGCTTGCCGTGTATCAGCACATACCCCTTATTGGAAAGCCCTCTCGGGTATCCGTCTCCGTAGCCTGCCGGTATGGTAGCTATCCTTGAAGGTCTCTTGGCTCTCCATGTGCCGCCGTAGCCCACCTCGTATCCCGGGGCAACCTCCTTAATATAAACTATATGGGATTTAAGGGCAAGAGCAGGTCTTAAGTCTATCTTATGCTCCACCTCTGATGAAGGCCACAGTCCGTAAAGCGTGATGCCGGCCCGCACCATATCCATATTTGCTTCCGGTATCTCCACTATACCAGCGGAGTTGGAGGCGTGCCTTAACCAGAAGTCCACTCCCTCCTTATGCAGCAATTCAATATAGGAATTGAATCTTTCAAGCTGTATGTGAGTGAAAGACTTATCCTTCATATCGGCCTTTGAGAAATGAGTAAATATGCCTTCTATCACGACATTGGGAAGAGCCGCTATGCTTTTCACCAGCTCCACGCTGCTCTCATCGGCTCTCACTCCTATACGTCCCATTCCGGTCTCTACGCCGAGATGTACGTATACCTGTCTGCCCTGACGCACAGCCTCATCGGAAAGCTCCCGTGCCATATCTTCCTTGAAAACGACAGGTCTTATATCGTTTGCGACGATATCCTCATAGCTCTCCTTAAAGGTATATCCGAGCACGAGTATCGGCTTTTCAATGCCGTTATGTCTTAGTATCAGAGCCTCCTCATCGGTAGCCACCGCAAAGCCCCAGAGATAGCCTATGTCCTCTATCTCCTTAGATACCGCGACTGCACCGTGACCGTAGGCATCGGTCTTGACCACGGCGAGCATCTTGGTGCCGGGTCTTAGGTTTTGATGCATACTGTCAAGATTATGTGTGATCGCATCAAGGTCGATTCTTAAATACAGTCTTTTGTTTTCTTTCATAGCCCTTTATCAAACAATACAGTCACCGGATATATTTAACGATATCTCCCGCTATCATGTGATCTGCGCCAAGCGCAGTCTTCGCAGCATCTCCGGCTCTGCCGTGCAGGGCGCATCCGAGAGACGCGGCAGTAAAGCTGTCAATGCTTCTTCCCCTTAGTGACGCTATGATACCTGTCAGCACATCACCCGAGCCTGCCGTCGCCATGCCGTTATTTCCGTTAATGTTTATCATCACATCTCCCTTTGCGGAAGAAATGACGGTATGCGCGTCCTTAAGTACTGTTATCACGCTGTATGATTTTGAAAAATCCCTTGCCGTTGATATAAGGTGTCTCGCTATCTCTTCGGTAGCCACACCGGTGAGTCTGGACATCTCTCCGACATGCGGAGTGATGATGATATCTGCCGATGAATCAGCCAGCATATCCGCATCTGACGCTATGATATTTAAGGCATCCGCGTCAATCACTATAGGAACGCCCGCGTGCTTAATGGTGTATCTTAATATTTCCTTCGCGCTGTCAGACCTCGAAAGCCCCGGTCCTATAGCGACCGCATCACACCATGAGAATGCCTCGTCAAGACCCTTACTCTCCATGCTGCCGTCATAGGTGCTTACTATAGCCTCCGGCAGTGCCGTCTGTATTATCTGTCTGTTGCTCTCGTCGGTATATATCCTTACCATGCCGGATCCCGACCTTAAAGCAGCCTCCGCGCAAAGTATCGCGGCTCCTGCCATGCCCTTTGAGCCGGCAATTATGAGTATCTTGCCGTATGAGCCCTTGTTGGTATACGGACTTCTTGCCGGAAAACGTATCTCACTGTCATGGAATATCCTGATATCGGCTCTTTCATCCATCACCTTAGCCGGTATGCCTATATCCTTCAGTATCACCTCGCCGGAGTACAAAGCTCCGGGATAAAGCATATGTCCTGCCTTAAAGGCGCCGAACGTGACTGTGATATCCGCCATCACAGCGCTACCCTGCAGACCTCCCGTCGTGGCATCCACTCCGGATGGTATATCAAGGGCTATGACCATGGCGCCCATATGATGACATTCATTTATATAGTCAACTGCCTCAGCATATATACCCTCCAGAGGACGGTTTAATGATATACCGAATAAAGCATCGATCACGAGATCGTAGCTTCCTGTGGGAATCTCCCTTTTCAGCTTTATGTCAGGGTATATCTTTTGAAGGAGTGCGATCTGTTCAGACTCACCCTCTGAGGTCTTGTCTCCGAGCAGTACTACGTCAGGACAGATGTCTCTCTCTCTCATTATCCTCGCGAGGGCTATACCGTCTCCGCCGTTATTGCCCGGTCCGCACATTATTAACACTCTCAGGGTCTTAAGCTCTGCTCTTTCATCAATGACGCTGTATGCCGATAGTGCCGCACGCTCCATCAGCACACTCTGCTTCAGCCCAAGCTCTTCCTGCGTGTAACTGTCCGCGTCAGCCATCTGGCGCCCTGTAAGTACCGGTATCATGATGACTCTCCATTCAGCATTCTCTGTTCGGCTCTTTCCTTTGCCTCATCCGCCCGCTTCTTTTCAGCTTTTGCTTCCGCGGCCTCCATCAGCTGTCTCTTCTTTTCTTCCACATCATACTTGATGTCAAAGATATTGATGACATCCGATCCGAATATATCATTCATATATGTATAGAGCTCTACGTTCTTTACTTCCATCTGCTGCTTCTTGATGATGTTGCGCTTCAGCTCCATACGCATCGACTTGATCCATGCGCTGATATCCTCTATATCCTCGGTATTTGAAAGAAACTCATCATAGCATATCTCCATGGAGAGGATCATCAGCTTGAAGTTTTCCTCATCTATCATCTTGGGCAGGTCCAGCATATCGTCATCATATTTCGCTATACGCTCATTCACCTGATCTATAAGGCGCTTGCTCTCGGCTATCTTCTTCTGATGCGAAGGATCGACAGGCTGACCCTCTTCAGGCATATTGGCCACGATCTCAGACATCAGATTGTTCTTTATCTTCTTTAAGTCCTTGACCTCATTTGTCACTCTGCCCTGCTCCTTGAGCAGATCATTGATACGGCCCTCAAGACGCTTCATCTCGGGAGTCATATTCTTCTCAAACAGCCTGTACCATTTGTTGTCGAGAGTCAGTATGGGGATTTTCTTGCCCCTCAGGACATTTTGAAACTCATCCTTTTCCATAATAACAAGTATACCATATTATCCTTAGGCGAGCAGTTTTGTCAGCCTTTCTTTTATCTTAAGTATGAAGTCTCTCGTATTGCACACCGTCACATCCTTCATGGTAGTGAGTGCCACAAGATCCTTTGTCATAAATCCGTCTTCTATAGTCGATAATGTAGCCTGTTCCAGCTTGTCCGCATAGCTTACAAGCTCCGGAAGCTTATCAACCTCGCCTCTTTTCCTGAATGCCCCTGACCATGCGAAGATAGTCGCAACGGAATTGGTAGAGGTCTCTTCTCCGGCAAGGTGCTTGTAATAATGCCTCTGTACCGTGCCGTGCGCGGCTTCATATTCATACACTCCCTTGGGTGATACGAGCACGGACGTCATCAGGGCAAGCGAGCCGCAGGCTGAGCTTACCATATCGCTCATCACATCACCGTCATAATTCTTGCATGCCCAGATGAATCCGCCCTCGGACTTCATCACACGCGCCACCGCGTCATCAATGAGTGTATAGAAATAGGTAATGCCTGCCTCATCAAAGCGTGTCTTATATTCACTATCATAGAGTCCCTGGAAGATATCCCTGAACTGTCCGTCATACTTCTTTGATATCGTATCCTTTGAAGCAAACCACAGATCCTGTTTGGTAGACAGGGCGTATTCAAAGCAGGTACGCGCAAAGGACTCTATGGACGCATCTACGTTGTACAATGCCTGCAGCACTCCGGGTCCCTCGAAATCAAAGACCTTTTCACGTACCTCGTTTCCGCTTGCATCGGTAAAGACCAGCTCTGCCTTGCCTGCACCCTCCACTCTTATCTCGGTATCCTTATATACATCTCCGTAGGCGTGACGCGCCAGAGTGATGGGCTTCTTCCATGTTTTTACATTAGGCTCTATACCCTTTACGGATATTGGAGAGCGGAATACCGTCCCATCAAGTATAGCCCTTATCGTGCCGTTCGGACTCTTGTACATCTTTTTCAGATCGTATTCCTCGACACGCTTCTGATTGGGCGTGATGGTGGCACACTTTACAGCCACCCCGTATTTAAGCGTAGCATTGGCCGAATCTATGGTCACCTGATCGTCCGTATCGTCCCTGTGCTTCATGCCAAGGTCGTAATATTCTGACTTCAGATCCACAAAAGGCAGTATCAGATCATCCTTTATATACTGCCATATGATCCTCGTCATCTCGTCGCCGTCCATCTCGACAAGCGGTGTAGTCATCTGTATCTTACCCATTATCATCTCCTCCTTTATTCATAGAGCATTCTTTTACGTGCAAATTCAGAAAATCTCGGTAAAGATAATCTGACATAACCATATCTTGAAGTATCAAGCAGTCCTTTTTTTACCAATCTGTCACGGTATGTAGAAAAAAGACTTGAGCTCATATTTATCTTATGCAAAAGCTCCTTTACCCTCATTTCATCTTCGCCGGTTATTGCGGCAACCACCCGCATATCATTATCTGAAAGTTCGGACCATATCTTATCATACACAAATTCCTCAAGATACTCATCATATCTTGAAAACAGCTCTTCAAGCGGTCTTTTCTGATTCTCCCATTTGATATATCCCAGCACCTGATAAGCAAAAGCATAGCCCTTTGTTGCCACCGCCATATCAGCCGCTTCCTTGTCTGGGATATCGAAAATATCCCCGTAGCTTCTGATTATGGCATTCATATTTAACGGCTCAAGCATTACCTTAGGTGCCCTGTACAGGAAAGTCATGGTGTTTTCATTTTGAAGATTATACAGATTCTCATACAATCCTGTCATTATCAAAAAAACATCATAATCCTTTCGCATATATATCTGAAAGGCACTTGCAAATATCCTGATATTCCGGCTGTTTGTAACTTCATCTATGGATATCAGCAGTTTTTTTCCGTGCTTTTGAAGTTCTTTCAGCATCAAGTCAACTGCCGTCTCCATATTGGTCAGTTCCTTTCCCTTCTCAATGCTGAATCCAAAACCAAATACGGAAAGGTCAAGCTTTGCCTTAATGAAAAGCTTCCTGCATTCCGGACTCATATAAAGTTTAGAAGCCAGATCTTCAAGTATATCCGACTCGGGATTAAGCTCCAGAGTGATCCAGTCATCACTGCCTTCAAACTGCTTTACTATCTCCGTCATAAGCACGGTTTTGCCCGAGCCTCTGACCCCCGTAAGCATATACACCTGTGAAGACGGATGTTCGGATTGGAACGTTTCAACGACCCTTCCCGACAGATTAAGCCTTGAAATATACTGATACGGTTTCCTTCCGAATGAAAGAGTAAATGGATTGTCCATATATGTCCCTGACTATAACTTTACGATCGAGCTATAACTTACTATAACTAACTATAACTTTTAAATCATTCTATAAGTAACTATAACTTTTGTCAATCCTGCAGCATTTCCCATTCCTCATACAGCTCATTCAGTTTAGCTTCCAGCCTGCTGTGTTCATCAGACAGCGCGGTAAGCTTTTCCACATCTGTAGCCACCGTTGGATCGGACATTTCGTCATTTATCTCATCCTTGCGGCTCTCAAGTGCCTCTATCTCCTCCTCGACCTTCTTCAGCCGATTCTGTTTCTTTCTTTTCTCGGCTTCAAGCGCCTTCTGCTCCTGCCATGACAGCTTATTCTCGCTGATACCGTTCTCCCCAGATGGTGTGTTTGATGAACTCTTTGATATCCCGGTTTCGTCTGCGGAAAAAGTCACAGATCCCTTGGCAGCTCCAACCACATCCCTCTTTTCGATGTAATAATCATAGTTTCCGGGATAGCCGGTAAAGGTACCTCCTTCAAGAGCAAGTATTCTTGTAGCTGTCCTGTTGATGAAATACCTGTCATGAGAGACGTAAAGCACGGTACCCTCATATTCGATGAGCGCGTTCTCAAGTATCTCTTTCGAGGTGATGTCCAGATGGTTCGTAGGTTCATCAAGGATAAGGAAATTAGCGTTACCGAGCATGAGCCTGGCGAGCGACAGCCTGCCCCTCTCACCGCCTGAGAGCGCCGACACCTGTTTGAATACATCGTCTCCATAGAAGAGAAACGCCGCCAGTGTATTCCTTATCCTTGTATTATCCATCTCGGGAAAGTCGTCGGATATTTCCTGAAAGAGCGTCTTGTCCGGATGCAGCACCTGATGCTCCTGATCATAGTATCCAATCTTCACGTTTACTCCGAGCCTGAAGGAACCCGAGTCCGCAGCTGTAAGACCCGTGATGATCTTTAAGAGAGTCGTCTTGCCTGTACCGTTATCTCCGATAACTGCCACTCTCTCCCCTCTCCTTATATCAAAGGATACGTTTTCAAAGAGTCTGATGCCGTCATATCCCTTGGAAAGCTCAAAGACCGAGAGCACATCCCTGCCTGATATAATGGAGGGTGTGATCTTCAGCTTCATTTCATCATCTATGTCAGCCGGCTTATTGATACGCTCAATTTTGTCAAGCATCTTCTCACGGGACTCGGCTCTCTTAATAGACTTCTCACGGTTAAAGGACTTCAGCTTGTCGATGACCTGCTCCTGATGCGCTATCTCAGCCTGCTGGTTCAGATAAGCCTTCATCTGAGTGTCTCTCAGCTCCTTCTTTTTCCTTGCATATGTGGAATAGTCGCCTGTGAAAACAGAGAGCCTTCCATCCTCTATCTCAAACACCTTTGTAACTATGCGGTCAAGGAAATACCTGTCATGTGCCACTATAAGCACCGCTCCTCTATAGCCTTGAAGAAAGCCCTCCAGCCACTCTATGGAGCGCAGATCCAGATGATTGGTCGGCTCGTCGAGCATGATAAGAGACGGTTTTTTTAGCAGGAGCTTTGCAAGAGCCACTCTGGTCTTCTGACCTCCGGACAGTGTGGATATGCTCCTGTCCTTATCCTCATCGGAAAATCCAAGTCCTCTTATCATTCCGTTTATCTCCGAACGAACAGAAAAGCCGTTATTCATCTCAAAATGATGCGTGAGTCTCACATACTTATCCATCATACCGTCCAGCTCACTGGCCGAGGCATCCTTCATATCTATTTCCAGCTGTCTGATGGCAGCCTCTTCATCTATCAGAGACTGTTTCACGAGGGTAAGCTCCTCTATAATGGTATTAGCGGTATCCACTGCATCCTGCTGGGCGAGATAGCCGATATCCGCACCGTTCTTTAAGGAGACGCTCCCCGAATCAGCGGATATCCTGCCTGCTATGATCTTAAGCAGGGTACTCTTACCCGTACCGTTTGAGCCCACCAGCGCGCACTTTTCATTTTCCTCTATATGAAATGAGCAGTCCGATAGAATATCGGTCCCGTCAAAGGACTTGCTTATACCCGAAGCCTGCAGCAGCATATCAATAGTCCGCCGGCAGATGGATAGTGACGCCGGAACCGTTTGACGTACCACCGCGGTACGGTCCCGACAGACGCTCTACGAGTCTCTTGCGATAGTCCGAGAGCCACTTGCTGTAATCATTCCCACCGCTGTAATAATTGTTGTTTATGATGGTAGTATGTCCCACGCTGCCACCCGTACCCGTCGAGCTCGTAGAAGATGCAGCCGTATTGCCTCCCGTACCGGTCGAGCTGGTCGAGCTCGTAGAACTGGTGGTGCTGCTCGTAGTGCTGCTTGTGGTACTGCTTGAAGTGCCGCCCGTGCCTGTGGAGCTCGTCGAGCTCGTAGAGCTTGTCGTACTCGATGTGGTGCTGCTTCCTGCATTGCCGGATACAGCGGTACTTGATGTACTGGAGGTACTGCTCGTTGAGGAAGTACCTGAAGCGGATGAATTGCCCGATGCAGATGAGGTACCGGATGTATTTGATGTGCTGCTCGTGACTACAGAGTCGGTAGGCTTCACCCTCGAATCATAATCATTGGATGTAAAGTAGGAATTTTTGGCAACCATCCGCGCCCACTCTTCATCCGTATATCCGGGATGTGCATTGCCGGAGGCAGTAGAGGTTATCTGATTGCCGCTCGTCACCTTTACCGCAGTAGGTGTCCTGTTGTCATCCTGATGGACTGCGGCCTCTGCCCTTATCAGGTTAAGTACCTCTTCCTCATCATCCAGTACGAATTTTGAATTAAAGGTATCAAGATTCGCGCCGGATACAGTCTTTGTCTTACCCGCATTTGAAAGAGCCGTGGGGTCGACCGCTACCTTCCTGCCCTCGGTATAGATATACTGCAGATTCCTGCAGTCCCTGAATGCATACTCCTCTATCCTCTTTACCGACTCGGGAAGATATACATATTTAAGCCCCGAGCAGTATGCGAAGTCATATGGTGTCACGCTCTCCACATTCGGCGATACATAGACCTTTTCAAGATTGTATGCTCCCCAGAAAGCATAATTGTCCACATATTTGATGGTGTCGGGCATATCATACAGACTGTAGCTCTTGCCCGGCATATAGGCTATGAGTCTCGTACCCTTGGCATTGTAGAGCGCGCCAGCAAGGAAATAAAAGTGGGTGTTGCCCTTGGGAAAGGTAAGCGCGGAAAGGCTCGTATCTCCCGCAAAGGCTCCGGGCTCTATGGTCTTTACCGTAGAGGGGATCGTGACTGACTTCAGATTCGGACACATCGCAAAAGCCGACTCTCCTATCTTCTTCACACCCTCATGTATGTTTACACTCTCCAGATTGGTACAGCCGTAATAGGCTCTGTCTCCTATAGAGGTCACATCCCCGTCTATATCAAGAGAAGTGATGGTCTTATCATTCATAAACTCTTCTCTCGCTATGGTCTTAGCATATGCTTCAGAGCCGGAAACGGCAAAAAGCGCCACAAGAGTGACGCTGAGTGCGGTGCATAATATACGATGGAACCGATTGAAAGCCTTATCCCGTTTCATGCTGTCTTATTAAAATGCTCTATCTTACAGTCGTGCGTTTTGAGCTTTTCATCATAATTAATACCGACAAACAAAAGATCCCCCCTGTATTTGGACAAGGAAGCATAATATCGTTTTTCCTTTATCTGATCAATAGCACTGTCTGCGGAGCTGTTTTTCTTGAGCTCAATTATCATGGCAGGCCGGTCCGGTTTGTATGGTATGAATACTACATCCGCAAATCCTTTACCCGCGGTCATCTCCCTTATGATAGTGTATTCATTAAGCGCGTATATATAAGCCAGATAAATAGCGCTCTGCAATACATCCTCATTATTATAGCTGCGATTGCTGGACACATGGATATGACTCTCATCAAGTGCAAGTGCCACGGCAGATGCATCCCCATGTATGGTATCCTCAAGAAGCTTTTCAGATGCCTTGATTATCGTGTCAGTTTCCCTGTAATCTGCCGATCTCGCAACCGTTCGCTGCCACTCGCCGTATACCTCGTTATTAGGAATACGACAGGTCTCATCATCTGTATTATATGTAAGATATCCCAAATGTATCAGATATGTGAATACATCATCCATGTTTTCAAAATCAGTAAGTGTATTCAAAAAACCATATGTATCAATATGGATATTCTCGCCTGACATCATCCGGATCACTGCATCTCTTGTGCCATCAAAATTTCTGCCTATCATATCGGAAATAACCTTGTAGGTGGAAGTCTGGCTCCAGTAGCTGCTGAATCTGCCTGACCCAACAGCCTCAATCACTGATTTCGGATTATATATCTCATATCCATTCTGGTAATATCCGTCATACCATCTCCTGCACTCATCATAATCAATTCCGTGCTTTTCGCAAAGCCTCACCACCTCATCAGCAGTAAACCCAATATACTCCGCGAGTACACCGGCATCATACATCGTATATTCCTTGAAATTATTGAGCTTAGACTGTATCCTGTCTCTGACTATGGGAAGTATACCTGTCAGATAAGCCAGAGAGACCACTGGTTTCATTGGAGCGCTTTTGAAAAGTCCGTTCAGAAAAGAAAGATACTCTTCAAACAGCTTTTGATCAGCCTGTTCCCTCACGAGTACATCATACTCATCCATGATCAGGATAAAAGTATCACCTGTCGCCTGATATATCTTAAGCAGCGTCTCTGCCAGAGTACCTGTATCATCAGTTGAAACATCCGGATATGCTTCCTTCAGCTCGGCTTTTATCTTGGCAGTAAGACGACTGATCATATCTTTCCCACGCAAAGCAAACTGATACTCACTGTTCATGTCGATCTGAATGACATTGTATTTATTCAATGCCTTTTCAAACGACGGATCAGAAGCAATCTTGTATGAGGAAAACAACTCCCTCGAATCACAGCCTCTCGAATAGTAAGCTGCAAGCATCTCGCTTGTAGTAGTCTTGCCAAATCTCCTTGCTCTTGACACACAGATATACTTGTTTCCGGTATCAATAAAACGGTTAAGCACCGATATCATCATCGTTTTATCAATAT
>CAJOME010000030.1 GCA_905235585.1 uncultured Lachnospiraceae bacterium
GTCTCACGCCCCAACCCCGCAGCCAGCTGCCGGGGCACCATGGAAACGTCATCTGTAAGGTGTGTGTAAAGTCAGAGTCATGTACCCGGACATGACTCCTGCCAAAGCAACTTATGTAATATAACACAAAAAATACCGTCCTGCAAGACAAAACGGCACTTTTGCTGTTGCACTTTTGCTATTGCTTTGTGGTAAGGATCTGTCCCATCTCGTCAGGTGTGGAGCCTGCGGGTATGGTATGTGTCCCCACGACAAGCCTTCTGTCATAGCCTGAGAGCACCAGATAAGAATCAAACTGCTTTGCGTCTGTGATAAGACCGGCCTTCAGCAGCTTGTTGGCGACAGATGACGAGCTCTCTCCCGAGCTTACCGTGATAGTGACAGAGCCGTCTGTCTGTCCACCCACAGCGATATCTTCCTTTTCCTCCGCAGGTGCTTTGATTGCGGGTGTCTTTGCTGTCGCGTTATCTTCTGCCGCAGTCTTTGCCGCAGAAATATTGTCAGATACCGTTTTGTCTGCAGTATCCGGCTTTGCCGCGTTGCCGCTCACCCTGTCGTCTGCTGCCGTATCCGTACTTGCCGTGGTATTTGAAGAAGTGGCTTGCTCCGCTTTCCCCGCTTTCCCCGCTTTTCCCGCTGTCCCTGCTTCGGCTTTTTCTCTGGCACTGTCCGCAAGCGCCTGTGCCTGAGAAAGAAGCATGGCATTTTCCGACACCATCCCGAGCCCGGCAGCTCTTTCTCTTATCTCATCGTCGGTCATTTCTTTTTTTCCGTTTCCGGATGCCATGGACAATATAAGCGCGGTAACAAATATTCCCAGTCCGAGTCCCCTGAAATATGTTTTAAGATTCATCATCTCCTCCGGGATCTCCAAGGCTTATGGCAAGCTTTACCTCGCCTACCCCTATACCAAGCTTTTTGGCTATATCCACATCAGCCATTTTCTCATTGTGAAGCCTTATTATTTCATTATTGCGGGTAGCGGCATCCGCCCCGGTCATGGCATTTGCCGAAGGATCGGCACTTCCTGTCTGTACCGGTGAGCCACCTGAAGCTTCGGGGGCTATGGGCATATCCGCCGAAGCAAACATCTTCGGGATGTGGATGACCGCATCTCCTTCATTCTTCTTCACCTGCTTTTTTTCACCTGCCGCAGTATTTGCCGATGCAGGCTTTGCGGAAACAGCCTTTTTTTCGATAGCTTCGTATTTCCTGATCGTATTCTTGATATCCGTCGTCTTGTCATTCAGCATATCGTACATAAAGACGACTTCCTTGTGATTGCGCTCTATCTCATCAGTAACAGTCTTTCCGTATTCATTTATGGCCATTATCTTTTCATTGGTCAGTTTTTCCATTGATCTGGATGAGCTGTCATGTGCTGCCGACACCTCCTCATTTACTATATCCCTGACCCTTCTTTCGGCATCCTTCAGCTCTGTCTCTGTGATCTCCTTTAGCTTATCGGAATATGCCTTCTGATCCTGATCTGTGCTCTTTTTTTCGCTCTTGCCCTCAGGTATAAAGAATCCCAGTGCAAAAATTACTGCTCCGGCGATCAGGAGCAGTATCTCTGTCATCGTCATATCGTAATGTTAAAGCCTCCCTGCTGCTTTTTGATCACTTTTCCGAAGCTGTCCTTCTTCTTTCTGTGCATACCACCGTCACCGGCATATTCGTTTCTGCTACCGCCTGAAGCATCGGAATCTCCCGGATTGTTATCTGCTGTATCCTTGCTGTGGACCTGATTCACATGCTCTTCAGCTTCCCTTGCCACAGTAGTCTCACTGTCACTCTGCATAAGGGCAGCCTTATTGTCATCAGACAGCTTCACACTGGTCACATCAGGTGTAGCGTTTATCATACCGTTCATATAAATAGGTGCAATAGCCATATATTATACCTCTCCTATCAGATGGCAACCATCCTTACATCTGCTCCCTCTCTGCGGAATCGGCAGTACTGATAGTCCTTTTTCAGTGTAAGGCTCGCGTCCGAGACCGTGATATGTGTACCCGCGTAAGCTACTCCCAGTACGACTACCTCGGCTATGCTCTCGGAATCAAACTCCATCTCCATATTCATAAGCTCTTCAGTATTATTCTTTAAGGTCTCCTTTTCCTGCATTATGACCTTATTGAGCTCCCGCATCTTCACGAGCTGTTCGGGAGGCAGCTTTTCGCCTCTTTTAAGTCTCTCCACCGTAGCCATGAGTACAGGCTCCGTACGCGATAATGTCGCCCTGAGCTCCTCATTCTGCTTTATGAGCTTCGCATATCTTGCCTTAAGCGCAGGATCCGTACCAACCTCGATATTTGTGGGTGCCCCCATATCACTTCCTATCGTCTTGGCTTCGATCTTATTGCCGGCTCTGGCGAGTCCTCCGGTAATAAAACCCTTTCTGCCCTCGACCTTTATCATATCCTTCGCGGACACGCGAGAATTAAGTATGAGCTCAGCCTGCACCATACCGCCGGCCTCCAGCTCAACTACTGAATTTATATACTTTGCCACGACGGAATGTCCGGCTCTGATCACTCCCTTATCCATGCCGTTGATGCCCTTGGCTACGGTAATCTGTCCGCCCGCTGTCACCTCCGCCGCCTCAATGACACCTCGTACTTCTATATCTCCGGTCACGTTAACCTTATATCCGGTAGTGATATTGCCGTCTACCAGCAGGTTGCCCTCATAGCTTATATCTCCGGTGGATACATCGACATCCTTTACCTCAAGGACACTTGATACAAACACTACTCCGTCCGTAAGACTTACATGACCGTCCACATCGGATGTCAGTACGCCGTCCTCGGAAAGTGTCGAGCCTTTACTGTGCTTTATCATGGCCTTTTTGACTTCCTTGGGCATGATGCTCTCGCCATAGACATCATAGCCGGGCTTGCCGTGCACCTCTTGGTGTAGCTTTGCCAACACCTGACCCGCTCCGCAGGCTCTTACGGAGTTTAGCGCATGAAAATCCACCGATCCGTCTTCTTTGGTCTTGGGTCTGGCGACGGGATCGGTGTCAAACATATACTCGACATAGCCGTCCACACCCGGAGTCACGGGAGTGCCCGTGGCAATGACATAATCCGTACAGTAGCGTCTGTCCGAAAGAAAACCCTGAATGATATCAGTGTCCGGCTCCGCTTTTATTTTATTATACAGGAGATCTTTTTTTATCTCTTCTTCAGTCATCAGACTGCCGCCCTCAGATGGCGGATAGAACCTCGCGTTTACGCTCATCCTGTCCTCGGACACGGTAAAGATCATATACTCGTCAAGCGGACGGATCTGCGAGTTGTTGAGCATGATCTTGGTAGCCTTATTCTTTTCGGCTTCCAAAAATACATTTCTCTTATCGTAGGGGATACACTTCATCTGGAGATAGGCATCCATCTCCTTGACATCTATCGGTCTGCCGTCACCCTCAGCCGGAAAAAAGTGAATATATGTGCCGTCAGAAGCAGCATTAACTTGAAAATAAGCATTCCTCCCTCCAGCCATAGTACCCTCCTTTTCTAAGTCATCTTTAGTATACCCATATATTTACCGAGCTTTGTCTTCATCTTGGCGAGTCCCTTCATATGAAGCTGCGATACTCTGGACTCGGATACCTCAAGTATATTGCTGATTTCCTTTAACGTAAGCTCTTCATAGTAATACAGCAGGATGACTTTTCTTTCCTTTTCGGTAAGGAGCTCCAGTGCATCCGCCAGAGTCTTTTTAAGCTCTTTTTCCTCAATTACCTCTTCCGGACCGGGTGCGGCATCAGCTATGGTCTCTCTTCCGCCCACACCGTCATCGGTGGAATTCTCGTTAAACTCGTCAAGTGAGATGACATTCGTGACCGCCATCTGGGACTGCCAGTCGGCATACTCATCTCCGCTTATGCCAAGCTCATTGGCTATCTCATCATCGTTGGCCGCTTCACCCTTTTCAGCTTCAATCTTTTTGATGGCATCATCGATCTGACGCTGTTTCTGCCTTACGGTACGCGGTATCCAGTCCATCTTACGGATCTGGTCAAGTATGGCGCCTCTTATACGTAAGGAAGCGTACGTCTCAAACTTAACAGCCTTAGCCGGATCAAATTTATCAATGGCATCGATCAGACCGAATACACCATATCCGACCAGATCGTCGTACTCGACATTGTATCCCAGATACATCGATAATCTGCCCGCGACTACCTTTACCAGCGGCGCATATTCAACTATGATCTTTTCCCGGAGTGCCGCACTCTTTGTCTTGCCGTACTCACTCCACAGCTTTTGTCTTCCGACTTCATCCATTTGATAATTTACCGTTTAACCTGACGAAAAGCTATGCCTGTCCCTCTCCGGCTGTACTGCCGGCAGCGGCTTCACCCTCATCGGCGGCATTTTCCTCACCGCCGTCTCCGGTCTCACCCTCAGCATCATCCTCTTCGCTCTTACCTTTTTCTATTACATTACCGTCGGCATCCATCAGCTCGGGATTGGGGATCTCTATACGGTCAAGCAGCAGCTTGACTATATCTCCCACGATCAGAAACCCGATGAGTCCACCCAGTATTATCAGCAGTGATCTCTTGAGGTCAAGCTGCTGTAAAAACACTCCGACCGTAACAAACAGTCCGCCTGAAAGCATCACTACCGGTGGGACTGACTTTGTTTTCAGATGCAGGGTCTCGGGCTTACTCTCGCCCTCTTCCTTTTTCTTTTTCCCTGCCGACGCAGCATGTCCGGTCTGTACCGGCTGCTCTGCGCCCTGCGGATTATCCTCGCTCATATCGTCTTAGGCGGCTTACCGACGGCCTTAATGATGTAATCGCCGGTCTCCGGATAAAACTCTACGGTACGTCCGTAATTCAAGCCCGTGTCCTCGGCCTTGATCGGTATCTTGAGCTCGGCAAGCTTTTTTTTGACAGCAGCGACGTTTCTGTCACCGACCTTTACAAGAGGTGAATTCTGCTGCATAGCAAACATCTGGGCGCCGCCGGCTATCTTGGCAACCATCATGCCGCGTCTGGCGCCGGCTTTTTCCATCTGTCTTACCAGCTCTTCTACGCCTGTATCCGCAAACTTCGCTATATTAGAATTATTCTTTATTTCTTTTGAGTCCGGAAGCATCACATGAGCCAGTCCCCCGACCTTGTTGCCTGTATCTCTGATCGCGACTCCTACGCAGGATCCAAGACCAAGTGTGGTGATGCTGTTAGGGCTGATGCATAACTTGAGGTCAGCCATGCCTACCTTTATCATCTCAGCCATAATTACTCCTAATGAACTAAATTATCTCATATTTTACTGCATAACGCCAAGCGCCTGCAGAAGCTTGCTGTATGACGGCAGATCCGGCACAAGCACAAAGTACCCGTTTAATGCCGTATCCTCCGAAAATGAAGTCTGTATGAGGAGCATCTTGTCACCTACCATACCAAACTCAATGGCAGGAACAGACAGCAGAGCCTCTGCCATGTCAACCGCCAGTGACGGAACAGACTCTATGATCTTCAAATTGGTCAGCATGGAAAGCGAGTTCAGATAGCTTCCTACAATGATGTTACCGATCTCACTGAGTGCTGACTGCTCCATTTCCGTGAAAGGCTGTCCCTCCTCGAAGCTTGCATCTCCGGTGCCCATTAGATGCGCCACAAGCTCATGAGCCGACTTCTCTTCAAGCAGGAACATGATAGACCCGGTGATATCCCCTGATATCTGGAGATATATACCTGCCATTATCTGCTCTTCACCACCGAGAGTCTCACCCATATCGCTGAAATCAACGAGCTCGACCTTGGGTACAGTCATATCAACCTTACTCCCGAGCATAGTTGCCAGGGCTGTAGCTGCGTTGCCTGCGCCGATATTGCCTATCTCGCGCAGCACATCATAATACATCGCATCTACATTATTTAGATCAAGTTCTGACATAATACCTCCTTAAAATACCTGCTCCTTTTCTCCTATTACGGCAGCAAGGTTCAGTATGGAGACAAGTCCTCTGTCGGTCTTGCCGACAGTATTGATATATCCGTTTGTCTCTTCCTTCTTCTCGGCAGAAACCTTCTCGATCTGAGAATCATATATATCCATGACCTGCTCTACCTCATCGACGATAAGTCCTATGGCAGCCTGCGGATCGAGCTTTACTATGATGATCCTTGTCTTGCCGGTATACTCAATCTCCTCCATGGTAAATCTGAGTCTGAGATCCATTACGGGGATAACCTCACCTCTGAGGTTTATGACTCCCTTGAAGTAATCCTCGATATTAGGTACTCTCCTGATAGCGGGAACCTTGACGATATTATCGATGTATTTGATATCGATACCGTAATGCTCTATGCCAAGGTTAACCACAATAAACTGTGTAGCCTTGTCTTCAACATACTTTTCTAATTCATCCATCTCATGTTCCTCCCTGATCAAATAAGTGCATTCGCATCAATGATAAGTGCAACCTCACCGTCACCGAGGATGGTAGCACCGCTTATGACTCTGTCAGTGTTGATGTACTTGCCGAGAGACTTGATGACCACTTCCTGCTGACCCATGAGCTCATCTACCACAAGACCTGCAAGAGAATCTCCCTTCTTGACGATGACGACTATCATATCCTCATCATCGCTGTGTGTTGACTCAACACCGAGGATATTTGACATCCTTACTATCGGGATGACCGTGCCGCGAAGCTGTATGACCTCCTTGCCCTGGACAAGCTTGAGATCCCCTGACGCGACATTCTCTATGGTCTGGATGGAATCAAGAGGTATAGCGTACTTCTCATCTCCGATAATGACCATAAGTGCCTGTATGATGGCAAGTGTAAGAGGAAGTCTGATGATCCATGTGCTTCCTTCACCGAGCTTTGTCTTTACGGAGACATCGCCGCCGAGTGACTCGATATTGCTCTTGACGACATCAAGACCGACACCTCTTCCTGAAATATCCGTGACCTTCTTTGCCATGGAAAATCCGGGGTCAAAGAGATAATCTATGACCTCTTTGTCGGTATACTGTGCCGCTGTTTCTTCGGATGCAAGACCTCTCTCGACTATCTTTGCCCTGACGGCCTCGACATCTATACCCTTGCCGTCATCACCTACCTCTATGATAACTGAGTTGCCGTCCTGATAAGCATTGAGGAATATGGTCCCCATCTCGGGCTTGCCCTTGGCAGCTCTCTCATCGGGATGCTCCAGTCCGTGATCCGCGCTGTTTCTGATAAGGTGCATAAGAGGATCACCTATCTCGTCCACCACAGTACGATCAAGCTCTGTATCCTCACCGGTAATGGTAAGCTGCATCTTCTTGTCGAGCTTTTTCTCGAGATCCCTGACCATACGGGGGAACTTGTTTACAGCACTCTCGATAGGTACCATCCTGACCTTCATGACTGCTTCGTGAAGGTTGGTGGTCACGCTCTCCAGATACTCCACCTGCTCATTGAGTGTCTGGCTGGAGGACTCTCCTCCGTCAGCGGCAGATACGATAGTATTCTTTGCAATGATCAGCTCTGATACCAGATTCATAAGTGTATCCAGCTTGTCGATGTCTACTCTGATGGTCTTTGAGATGACCGGCTTCTTGGCCTGAGGCTTGTTGCCGGCCTCCTTTGCGGCGGGCGCGGTCTCTGCCTTTGCTGCGGGTGCGGTCTCGGTCTTCACCGCAGGCGCTGTCTCCTCCGGTGTCGCTGTATCATCGGAGGTCCCAGCTTCGTCAGCCCTCGCGTCTTCGGAGGCTCCGCTCACATTCTTAATGCTCTCAGCGGTAAACTCCTCGCCTATCGCGTCCTCGATCTCGGATACGCTCATAATGGCTGCTTTCGCAGTATCTATATCGTTATCACATATGGTGAACAGGCTGAAGCTGAAATCAAACTTCTCG
This sequence comes from uncultured Lachnospiraceae bacterium, assembly GCA_905235585.1. GTDB lineage: Bacteria > Bacillota > Clostridia > Lachnospirales > Lachnospiraceae > NK4A144. Next base: position 7,875 of record CAJOME010000030.1, read on the forward strand.
TCCTCTATATCCTGCGATGAAGGATCTGTAGCCAAGACCTCGCCCATATCCTCCAGAGCCTTTATCACAAGGAACGCTCTGGCTGCTTTGAGCAGGCAGCTCTCCTGAATATAAACGGTAAAGCCGTACACATGCTTGCCGCCCTCTATCGCGTCCGACATGACATCCACAGCAGACTCATCGAGCTTAATATTCCTGTAAAGAGCTTTATCATCTCCGGCATCTGCGGAAGCATCGCCCTCTTCAGCCTTGGGCTTGTCCTCGGCTTTGGCCGCCGGAGCATCGCCCTTGCCTGTGGCTGCGTTTCTTATACGGTTGATCTCATTTACGATATTCTCATTATCGTCATCGCCCTCGTCAGTACTTTCCTGAATGTTATTGATATAGCCCTCAATAGCATCCAAAGCCTGAAACAGCACATCCATCAGCTCACTGGTGACAGCCATCGAGCCGGATCTGATATCAGAGAAGCAGTCCTCCGTCACATGAGTCAGATGCTGCAGTCTCTTATAGCCCATGGTGCCTGCCATACCCTTTAGCGAATGAGCCGCCCTGAATATCTCACTGATAGCGTCCTGATTCTCGGGCTCCTGTTCCAGTATCATCATCTGATCGGAGAGAGCCTGGATATGCTCCCTGGACTCGTCCAGGAAAATACCTAGGTACTGACTTGTATCCATATGAAATCCTCCATTCTTCCTGCGGTCGTACCCCGCATTAATTAATGCCTTATCTATGTGCCCGGATCTGCACGTCCTTAACCGTAAATCTCTTCGGACAGATCCTAAATAACTACCTTGTCCCTATCTCCCTTGTGATCGCCTCAGCGATCCTGTCCAGAGGAAGCACTTCATTGACCAGCCCCGTCATCGCTATTGCCTTTGGCATGCCGTATACCGCGCAGGTAGCTTCATTCTGGGAAATGATGTGAAGCTTTTTATGCGTCTCGAGGTTCTTTATCCCCTCAGTACCGTCGGCTCCCATACCTGTAAGCACTACACAGCACACCTGATCATAAGCGGTACCTGTCAGCGATTCATACATATAGTTTGCACACGGTCTTACACCCTCTCTGTGAGGCTCCATGGAAAAGAATATCCTCGTATGACTCCCCGACTTAGCGACCTTCATGTGCTTTCCACCGGGAGCAATGTATACATGCCCTTTCTCCAGCAGATCACCCTCTTCGGCCTCCTTGACACTTATAGGTCCCAGCGAATCAAGTCTTTCCGCCAGTGATTTGGTAAACCCCTCCGGCATATGCTGTACAAGGATGACCGGAGCGTCAAGATTAGCCGGCAGAAGCGGTATCACCGAATGCAGAGCCTTCGGACCGCCGGTGGAGCTTGCAATCGCCACGATCTTTTCACCCCTGACAGAGACCCTTGGTCTTAGAGTGATCTGACTGTCTGATGCTTTGGAACCGGCTGTGTGAGGGGCGGCCGGCTTGTCGTAGGCTATCGTATCTCCGGCTCCCGCGACCACCGCAAGTATCCTCAGAAAGTCCTTGGCAAACTCCTCGCCGGAAGTCTCCTTGTATCTCTCGGGCTTTTTGATAAAATCCATGGCTCCGAGCTCGAGTGAGTCCATTGTCTGCTGTGTACCCTCGCCCGTGGTCGTGGAAAACATCATTACTCTTTCCTTGCGACCTTCATTCTTGAGCTGTCTCAAAAACTCTATGCCGTCCATCACAGGCATGTTCACGTCAAGGACTATGGCATCATATTTTTTCTTTTTTACCAGATCAAAAGCATCCTTACCGTTTCTGGCAGTCTCAGGCTCGTCATATCTAGGGTCGGTTTTTATTATATCACATGCAACCTTCCTCATGAGTGCAGAGTCATCAACAATCAATATTTTTTTACCCATTTTATAACCTCCGGTGATTATTATTCGCTACAGTTCACAGCCGGATCGCGCACCAGCAGTACGATCACGCTCCGTAACGTATTGATCCGAATGATACTGTCATTCCTCTATCCCACTGGCTTTTCTTCTTATTTTGCGCTCTTCTTCAAATATATATCTTATTATGCCTTCTCTGTCTTTATCCTTGATATTTATAAACTGGATATGATTGCTGTATTCGCCATCCCGTCCATCGATCGGCTCGGAAAGTATGATCCGTCCTATCACTGAATACTCGGTGGGCTTACCGTTCATGTTCAGATTGAACAAAAACAGTATCTTTACGTCCTTCTCGAATTTCTTATCCGAAATGAACTTTGCCCCTCCGCCGCTGATATCGACGATCACTCCGTCCTCAAGTATGAGATCCGTATTAATGATATTTACATCGTTTTCTTTTATTTCCGCGAACTCTTTTTCTCCCACCTCACGGCACTTCATGTTCAGTATGCAGTTCAGTCTGTAATACTCTCTGCGCTGGAACTTCCTTAACGGGGATGTGAGCTCCATGCAGAGCACATAGACATTGTCGGACTTGTATCTGTCCGTTATCCTTGCGTAGCACTGATAGAGTCCTTTTCCGGAATAGAAGCACAGGTCATAATCGTCGCCGACCTCAAGCAGTACTATATGTCCGCTTTCAAACGGCATATTTACCTTGATCTCGTCCTCGGACACGATATCATATACCCGGGTGGAATAGGTCTTTCTTTCTATCACGCCGGAGCTCGAAATCCGTTCTTCGCTTTTTACCTCGGTAAGATCGACCTTGTCACCGGGTATCACATGATCTGATAACATATTCCTCCTCACCCCTTACGCATTCCTGCTTTTGAGCATATTGGCAAAAAACCCTGCCATACCCCTCATCATACCGGCTCTCTCGTGCGGGATATCCATAAGAGTTTTTGAAATATCATCAAAAGCCTTTGCAGACTTTGAGTTCACATTTGAAATGCATACCGGACTCTGCTGCATGACTGCCTTTGAAAGCTCATGATCCTCCGGTATGGCTCCGAGGTACGACATATCCAGATGCAGATATCTCTGTACCACCGCGTTCAGTTTTTTATACAGCTGCTCGCCCTCTTTATAGTCGGATACCTTATTGGATATCACCTTGATCTGGGAGCTTCCGCTGTTATATCTCGGATTGTGCTTTAATGCCTTGAGAAGTGAATATGAGTCCGTGATCGATGTGGGCTCCGGTGTAGTCACAAGCAGTATCTCACCCGATGCCACAAGAAACTCTATCACCGCATTCGATATCCCGGCACCCGTGTCTATAATGATCACATCGGCTATGCTGTCCAGCTCATTTAACTGTGATACCAGATAGTTGAGGTAATCGGTATTGAGGTTTGTAAGTCCCGCTATCCCACTCCCCCCTGATATAAACCCTATATCCAGAGGTCCCCAGGTGATCACATCTCTTATGCCTTTTCCCTGATATACAAGATCAGCGAGATTGTGCTTCGGTACGGTACCGAACATTACCTCAATATTTGCCAGACCAAAGTCCGCGTCAAAGATGATGACTCTTTGTCCCATCTTTTTAAACTGCACAGCAAGGTTGATCGCCACGTTTGATTTGCCGACACCTCCCTTGCCGCTGGTGACGGTCATGACTCTCGCCGCATTTGCCGGTGCCACCTGATTCTGCTTTATTATTGTACGAAGTCTTGTCGCCTGATCCATTATGAACCGCCTAATATAGATTTTACTATATACTGAGGATTGAAGGCTTCGATATCATCAGGCACATCCTGTCCGTCAGTCGTATAGGATATCTCCGCTCCGGTATAAAGCCGGATATTATATATATTTCCGAAAGCAGATGTCTCATCCAGCTTGGTAAAGACGATCTTGTAACTGTCCATTTCCTTATAGGTATCGCATATAGCAAGCAGATCCCTGTACTTTGTAGTGACAGACAGCACCAGATATGTCTCGATCTCCGTGATCTCCTTTGCGGCGTCGAGTATATGCTTCATCTCGTCGCGTTTTTCCTTATCTTTGGGTGAGTATCCTGCCGTATCTACAAATATGTAATCGTGCTCCTTAAACTCGTCCAGCGCGGTCTTTAGATCATCCGCGGTATATACGACTCTGAACGGCACATCCATGATCTCCGCATAAGTACGCAACTGCTCCGCGGCCTTGATCCTGTAGGTGTCCGATGTGAAAAGAGCCACCTTTTTCTTTTGTCCCACTGCCATATCCGAAGCGATCTTCGCGATAGTCGTTGTCTTGCCGACCCCTGTGGGACCTAGGAACTAGGAAAAAAATGACCTTCGGTCCGTTTTCGGCCTCGGTTACTCCCGTGCTCACCCCAAACTTCAGTATCAGCTTCTGATATATATTTGAAAGCAGAAAATCTATGGTGACTCCGGGCTTTGAAAGCTTTTCTATCTCTTCGACGAGATCATTGGCATACTTTTCATCCACCTCATTGTTTATGAGCGTAGTATATATAAGCTTTATAAAGCTCATTATTTCTTTATTTCTGCTGTCCTTATTATCCGAAGACTTAACCTTCTCTTCAGCGTCGGCCTCCATCACAGACTTAAGCTGCTGCTCAAGTAGTGACTGCAGATTGTCTATCTTATCGGTACTGCGCCTTTTAGGTGATTCTTCTTCTTTCTTCGGATGCAGCTTTTCGTACTCTTCATCGGTGAGCACATCCTTATACTGTGATATCTTCTGTTCGGTCGCATCCTTCTTTGGAGCAGCCGGCATGGGAGGTGCTGCCTGTGTCCGGGGTACATAGGTATCCTTCTCCTCCTCCACTGCTGCGGTGACCTCTACGGTAGGCTTTGAAAAAAGGCTCGCAAGACCCTTCTTCTTCACCTTTTTCACATTCATAATGACAGCACCGGCTCCGAGCTCCGCTCTCGCGGCCTTCAGTGCCTCATCTTCAGTTTTTCCGTTAAATTTCTTGATTATCATATATTTACTTTATCACGCCGTGATCATACCTATGCTCTGAAGCTCTACATCATTCTCTATCTCATTATATGATATTGCGATAAGTTCGTCCAAATAGTCTTCAGTAAGCTTTTTGAAATATATCCTTACGATAGGTGATGTCACTACTATCTCATTCCTGCCGAGGTCATCAAGCTTCTTTACTTCAGCCTCCGTCGCGGCGATGATGGCCTTGGTACGCTCGGGATCGAGTGTGAGGTAAGCCCCCTGCTCGGTCTGCTTCACGGAATTCATGATCTCCTGCTCTATCTTCGGATCAAGTGTCACGACCTGAGTAGTCTCTCCCGGCTCGAAATACCTGGCTGTGATCGCTCTCTTTAATGCCTGTCTCGCGTACTCCGTGAGTACATCAGTATCTCTTGTAGTCGCGGAATAATCGGCAAGTGTCTCAAAGATAGTGAGCAGGTCTCTGATCGACACACCCTCTTCAAGCAGATTCTGTAAGACCTTCTGTATCTCTCCGATTCCCAGAAGCTTTGGCGTAAGCTCCTCCACCACCGAAGGGTTTGACTCCTTCAGATTGTCTATAAGATTCTGTGTATCCTGTCTTGTGAGCAGCTCCGCTATGTGCTGCCTTATCACCTCTGTCAGATGAGTGGCTATGATAGAGGGAGGATCCACGACAGTGTATCCCATAGACTCTGCCCTTTCTCTCTGTCCCTCGGTGATCCATATGGCAGGAAGATGGAAGGAAGGCTCTACCGTCTGTATGCCGGTGATCTCCTCCTCCACATATCCCGGATTCATCGCCATATAATGATCAAAGAGTATCTCTCCGTCCGCGACCTGCACTCCCTTTATCTTGATGATATACTGGTTCGGATTGAGCTGTATGTTATCCCTCAGTCTGATGATAGGCACTACGGTACCGAGCTCAAGTGCTATCTGACGTCTTATCATTACTACACGGTCAAGCAGATCCCCGCCCTGATTCACATCAGCAAGCGGTATGATACCATAACCGAACTCCAGCTCTATCGGATCTACGGAAAGAAGCGATACCACATTTTCCGGCTTCCTTATCTCTTCAGCAGATATCTCCTCCTCCTGCACGGAGCTCTCGACCTTTTCGACCTCGAGCTGATTCTGTATGAGTCTGCCTCCGACAAGGAAGAGAGAACCCACCAGAGCGAATATCACTACGTTCAGCGGTGTCACTACACCCAAGAATACGATGACCGAGCCTGCCAGATACATCACCTTAGGTACTCCGAAGATCTGCTTCACCAGATCCGGACCGAAATCCATCTCTTTGCCGCCCTTTGTGACCAGAATACCGGTAGCAAGTGAGATGAGAAGTGAAGGTATCGCGGATACGAGACCGTCACCTATGGTAAGTATGGTATAGTTTGCAAGCGCATCCTGTATGGTATCTCCTCTGCGGAGCACACCCATCGCTATACCTCCCACCACGTTTATCATCGTTATAAGCAGTCCCGCAGTCGAGTCTCCCTTAACATACTTTACGGCACCGTCCATGGAGCCGAAGAAAGCCGACTCCTGCTGTATCTTATCTCTTCTGCGCTTTGCCTCTTCATCATCTATGGCTCCGGTATTAAGGTCGGCATCTATAGCCATCTGCTTACCGGGCATGGCATCAAGCGTAAATCTCGCCGTAACCTCCGACACACGCTCGGTACCTTTATTTATCACGACAAACTGTACGATGATAAGTATGATATAAACTATGGTACCTATGATCAGATCATTGCCGCCGACGAAAGCTCCGAAGGTCCGGACTACATTTCCCGGATCTCCTGTACTCAGGATCAGCTTCGTCGATGAAACATTCAGCGATATCCTGAAAATTGTAGTAAAGAGCAGTATTGTCGGATAGAACGACATATCCAGCACTTCTTTGACAAAAAGAGAATTGAAAAGTATCGCGAAGGCTATGGACATGTTTACCGCAAGCAGTATATCGAGAAGGGTGTTCGGTATCGGCACGATAAGGAACACAAAAGCTGCGAGCAGATATAAAGCTACTCCCAGATCCTGCGGATTCAATACTTTCTTTTTTGCTCCTGCCGCCGTATCCATACTATGCCATCTTCCTGGTTCCTGCGCTGTACGAAGTCTGAACGCCTCTGCTCTCCTTCAGGTTGTATACGAATGCCAGTACCTCGGCCACAGCCTGATAAAGCTCCGGAGGAATCTTGCCTCCCAGATCGACATTGTGGTATATCATCCTCGCGAGAGGCTTGTTCTCCACTATCTCTACACCGGCTTCCCTTGCCTCATCCTTTATCTTTTGTGCAAGAAAGTCCTGTCCCTTTGCGATAACGACAGGCGCATCGGCCACTATCGAATCATATTTCAACGCTACCGCATAATGCGTGGGGTTTGTGATGACCACATCCGCTTCAGGTACCGACTGGATCATCCTTCTTCTTGAAGCCTCCTGCATCTTCTGTCTGATCTTGCCCTTGATCTGCGGATCTCCTTCGGAATTCTTGTACTCATCCTTTACTTCCTGCTTGGTCATCATCATGTCCTTATGGAACTTGCGCCTCTGATAGATAAGATCCAAAACGGCCACAAGCAGATAAATGATGCTTATCCTGAGTCCGAGATCCAGCACCGCCTGGCATATCTCACTTACAGCAGTTCCTATAGACATATCGTACATGAGACCCACAAGCGCGAATTTATCCTTTATATAGTTCCATACCACCCCGAATATGACTACAAGCTTCGCTATGCTCATGGCAAGATCAACGAGCTTTTTCGTTGAAAACATCCTCTTCAGACCGCTCATGGGGCTGAGCTTATTCAGCTTGGGCTGCAGCGGCTTGGTGGTCACCATCCATTTGATCTGAGCCATGTTTGTACCGAATGCCACTATTACGCCTATCACGAATATAGGCAGGATAATGAGTAACAGCCTTATGATCATGATCCTTAAAAGACCGGTATAGTCGTTCAATACTATCTCGCCACGTATGAGCTTCGTATAATCCGGTATCACGGAATATACGTATTTGAAGTTTTCCAGAAACCTCTCACCTATGCCAAGTCCCGCAAATCTTAAGGTCAGGAAAATGGCAATGAGAGAGACCGCGTTGCATATCTCCTGACTCTTCGCAACCTGCCCCTCTTTTCTGGCATCCTCCAGCTTTTTACTTGTAGGCTCCTCAGTCTTCTCTCCGCCGGGTCCGTCCTCGCCGAAGAACTGAAGATCCAGCTCCCAGATCATTGTATATACATTCCCTCTGCGAACCTGCCGAACATCACCTTCATCTCGTTAAAGATAAAATCAGATATGCTGGGCAGCATCCCGATAGTAACAAAAAGCACAGACAGTCCGACAAATATCTTTATCTGCATACCCACGGAAAACATATTCATCTGCGGAGCGACCTTTGCCATTATGCCAAGCACCGCATTAAGCAGCAGCATGACTCCGAATATCGGCATAAAGATCCTGAAGCCTATTGAATAATATTCCGTAAAAAACTCTATCATCGAGGTCAGCATCCTGTCTGTATTAAACACTGCCCTCCCGGTAGGTATGAGCTCATAACTGTCGATAAAAGCCCTGAGTACCCAATGATGCATATTGGTGACACACAGGATGATAAGCACCGAGTATTGATACATAGTACCCGTAAAACCGGTATTGACTCTCGATATCGGATCAAAAAGACTCATCATCGACAATCCGATATCCATATCCGCTATCGTACCCACAAACTGCAGTATATACATGCACAGATTTGTGGAAAACCCGAGCATGAGCCCGGCGATCGCTTCCTTTAGCACAAGCACCGCGTACCCTATGACTGTATTATAATCAAGCACCATATGAGGTACCACAAATCTGAATATCAGAAACGAGAGTAATAGCGAAAAACCAACCTTCACACGCCTTGGTACATTGGTCGTGGAAAAAAACACCGCCGTGTATACAAAACACGTTACTCTCGTGACTATCAGGAGAAAAAACTCCAGATCCTGTATGGAAAAGGTATAATCTATCATTTCGCTATTTTACATACAGTGTAAAATCACTCCACAGCCTCTCCATCAGTCCCACCATATTGCCGAGCATCCAGTGACCTATCAGCATGATCATCAAAAAGATCGCAAGAAACTTCGGTACGAATGTAAGGGTCTGCTCCTGAATACTTGTAACAGTCTGAAATATAGATATGGTAAGACCCACCACGAGCGAAACCAAAAGCACGGGTGCAGCCGTTATAATGGTGGTATAAAGCGTCTCTCTGGTTATCTCGGTTACAGCTGCTATATCCATACAAAAAACCCTTTCTAATAAAACGTCTTAACGAGCGAGCCTATGACAAGATTCCAGCCATCCGCGAGCACAAACAGCAATATCTTGAACGGCATTGATACGGTCGTGGGCGGAAGCATCATCATACCCATACTCATAAGTGTCGAGGCCACGACCATATCTATCACTATAAAAGGCACATATATCAAAAAACCGATAATAAATGCAGTCCTCAGCTCCGATATCATAAACGAAGGGATAAGAATGGCATTTGGTATATCATCTATACCCTCCACATCCTCTATCCCCGCTATATCCAAAAAAAGCCTGACATCCTTTGCCTGCGTCTGCCCATACATAAACTCGCGAAGCGGAGCCATCGCCCTTTCACCAAACTCCTGCTGGGTGATCTCTCCGGCTTCAAAAGGCTGAACGGCATTGGTATTTATCTCGTTTATAGCGGGCTGCATGATAAAGAACGTCAAAAACAAAGTTAACCCCACTAATACCTGATTCGGTGGCGCTGTCTGGGTGCCGATGGCCGCCCTTACGAAATGAAGTACCACCAGTATCCTGGTGAATGAGGTCAACATTATGAGAAGGAGCGGAGCTATGGCCACAAGAGTGAGGATGATCAGTATCCTCAATGATCCGGTCAGATTTCCGTTGCCATCACTATATGTAATATTAAGATTGTTGCCGATATTAAGCTCTCTGATATCCGACCTGTCATCCCCCGAGCCGGGTTCATCGATCACGGTGGGAGCATCATACCCGTCCCTGAGCATCCCCAGATCATTATAATACGAGGAACGCTCTCCGGGTGTCTCGGTAAGCGTCTGGGTGGAAGCCCCTCCTATATCCCTTCGGGTAGCGATATCATTATTGGCCCTTGCGTCAACAGAGTTGATAAAAGTAAGTACCGTTAACAATGCCGTAAATATCGACAGAAAAAAAACTGCTTTAAGCCAATACTTTTTCATTTCTTCCCTATCTTCTCACGGGCTTTCTCAACAAGCTCCCTGAAGCTGTAGTTAGTTCACGACTGTGCCGGTCTCTCTCACCTCAATGGCATCCTCGGGCAGCTCGCAGAGGAAATGTATCTCATTTTTTCCTATGCCCAGCGCCATATACTTAGAGGCTGTCCTGACAATGGCTATATATGCGGAAGGAGCTATCTTCATGGAGTCGATCAGCTCAATGTTGCCGGTCACGATCCTGTTTTTGGCGTATCCCCCTACAAATCTTGTAGTAAAATACGTCACCGCCAGTACTATCAGAAAGATAGCAATGACCGTGACAAGCTGTATAAAACTTTCCAATCAGCCCACTACCTTCTTAACCGCTTCAAGGACTCTCTCGGCCTGGAAAGGCTTGACAATAAAGTCCTTGGCTCCGGCCTGTATAGCCTCTATGACCATCGCCTGCTGTCCCATTGCTGAGCACATGATAACAAGCGCTGCAGGATCTGAACCTTTGATAGCCTTCAGTGCTTCGATGCCGTCCATCTCAGGCATGGTAATGTCCATGAGAACCAGATCGGGCTTAAGCTCGGCATACTTCTCAACTGCCTTTGCCCCATTCTCTGCCTCTCCGGCGACATTGTAGCCGTTCTTTGAAAGGATGTCCTTGATCATCATCCTCATGAACGCTGCATCATCACAGATCAGAATGTTCTTTGCCATAACTTTGTAAACTCCTTATTTAATAATTTCGGTTACTCTTACTCCAAAGCTCTCGTCGATCACGACGACCTCGCCCTTTGCGACGTTCTTACCGTTTACCAGAACATCTATGGGCTCACCCGCTATCTTGTCCAATTCTATGATAGTACCGGGTGAAAAATCAAGTATATCATTTATTGACTTGTGTGTCCTGCCCAGCTCTACCGTGACTTCAAGCGGCACATCCTTTATCAGCTCTATGTTTTCCTGAGGCTGCATAGGATTTATATCGTTCGAGAATGTAGCAAACTGTGCCTGCTGTACATTCACCGGCTGAGCCATCTGCGGTGCCCCGTATCCCATCGGAGCTCCATATCCCATCTGAGGCGGTGCCCCGTATCCCATCTGAGGAGGCGGCGGGGGTGCCTGCTGCGGATAGCCCATCTGAGGAGGCGGCGCTGCTCCCATATCCGGTGGCGGCGGTGCTGCTGCCGCAGGTGTCGGTGCCGGTGCCGGCTCCGGTGCCGGTGCAGGCTCGGCTGCTGCCGGTGCTGAAGCCTCCTGACTCCCTATGAAGTGATCATATAGCTCTTTGGCAAAGTCTACAGGATACAGCTGCATTATCGCCGAATCAACCAGATCGCCTATCTGCATCCTGAATGATATCTTAACGAACTTTCCATGCAGGAACTCCGGCAGATTGGAAGGATCCTCGGTGGCCATGTCTATAAGCGTTGCCTCCGGAGGAGATATGTCAATCATCCTTCCAAGCATTGACGAGAGTGACGTAGCAGACGATCCCATCATCTGATTCATCGCCTCGGAAATAGCTGATAAATGCAGCTCTCCAAGCTCTCCGTCCGTATTTGTACCGTCTCCGCCCATCATCAGGTCTGTAATGATCTTAACATCATTCTCCCGCAGGACGAGCATATTGTATCCGTCAAGACCGGCTTTGTAATGTATCTGAATGAATACGCATGGCTTCTCGTATTCCCTCGTGATCTCTTCCCATGTGGCTATGGTGACGACCGGTGTCGTGATATCGACCTTCATGTTTACAAGGGAATACAGCGTCGTCGCTGAAGTTCCCATGCTGATGTTCGCTACCTCACCAATAGCATCCTTTTCAAAATCAGTAAGGAGCTCATCCCCGCCATCGGCATCGGCTGCAGGTGCGGCATCAGCTGCAGGTGCGGCATCGGCGCCACCGGCGTCGTCTCCGTCTGCGGCCATCCCGGAAAGCAGGGCATTTATTTCATCCTGCGATAACATTCCGTCCATCCGCCTACTCTTCCTCCTCTCTGATTATGGATGTAACTCTGACAGCGTAAGTCTTCCTGGTAGCGCCCGGCAGAGCCTTAAATTTCTTGATGTTTCCCACGTATATATCCATTTCCTCGTCAACCTTTGATGAAAGCCTTATCACATCTCCGGGCTGAAGGTTGACAAAATCCGTCACTGTGATGGAGCTGTCCCCAAGCTTTGCTATGATCGGTATCTGCACATGCTGTATCATATCCTCCATATGCTCGGTATAATCATCATCCGATGACTCCTGCATCGTAGAATACCAGAACTTGGTGTTCAGCTTATCCATGACAGACTCCAATGTGAAATAAGGAAGACATATATTCATCAGTCCCTCGACCTCGCCTATCCGGATATTCAGCGTGACAATGGCTATCATCTCGGTAGGTGATATGATCTGCGCAAACTGCGGGTTCGTCTCCACTCTCTCAAGCAAAGGATTAAGCTCTATAACGTTTTTCCACGGCTCCCTGAAAAGCGATATACATACAGCCATCATCTTTTCAACAAGCGACATCTCTATCTCGGAGAACTCGCGGCTCTTATCCAGCGCATCGCCCTGACCTCCGAGCAGTCTGTCTATCATGGCAAAGCCGAGATTGGAGCCAAGCTCTACCATTACATTGCCGTTAAGCGGCAGAAAATTAACAATTCCCAGAATGACAGGATTTGAAAGCGAGTTGGTAAACTCGGAGAAAGTAAGTGCCTCCGAATTGACCACGCTGACCTGTACATTCTTTCTCAGATACACCGGCAGATTGGTGGATACCAGTCTGCCATAGTGCTCGAAAATAATCTCCAATGTACGCAGATGCTCCTTGGAGAACTTTGCGGGACGCTTGAAGTCATACTCCTTGACTGACTTACCGGCATCCTCCTTCATCTCCTCAGCATCTATCTCGCCGGTCGACAGGGCCTTTAAGAGATTATCTATTTCGTCCTGTGATAGGACATCTCCCATACCTTGATCTGCCTTTCTACTGTACGTAACTGTTCAGAACCGCCGGGTTCTTCCAGTTACGTAGCTCGCCATTGGTATTTTGCTTCGCAAAAGGGCGAGCTACATACTGATTTTAAGTTTCAGCACGCCCTCAGCAGCAAGTGCTTCGGGCTGACCCGAATATTATCTACTGTACTATGTATCCGCTCAGAGCCACCTGATAAATGAAAGCCGATCCGAATACCTCCTGCAGCTTTTCAAGGCAGGCGCCCTGTATCCCCGCCTGTCCGAGAGCCTGTACCTCCTCATATGTATACTGCCCTATCGTCTCCGAAAGAGCGTTCAGTATGAGCGACTGTCTGCTGTCTATATCACCACCGTATGTCTCATAGTCTTCATGAGTCGTATCCATAAGGATAGCAACAGTACATACAAGATAATGATCCTTTGTATCCTCGCCCTTCTTGAGCTGGAAGGTCTGCTGATCTTCAATGGCATATGTGGCCGTATCCGCAAGCGATACATTCCTGCCGCTTCCGCCGTTCCCCTCGGGTGTCACCCCTGCCGTATCCAGCTTTATGGCAGAAGCCACCTGATCAACAAGAGCTATCGTCTTTCTGTTTGCAGGTATTATCGTAAACATCATAATGGCAGTCATGGCAACATTTACCACGACCAACGCCATAATTATAATGCTCATCATGTTTTTTTTCACGACTTATCTCCCTTACTGTAGCTTAAGATACATCACTGAGCTGATTATATATCCTTATCTCGACTCTTCTGTTTAACTGTCTACCCTCCGGTGTGCCATTATCCGCTATGGGGACGTAGGAGCCTCTCCCCGTGTGCTTGATCATCGCCGGATCAAGATCCGAATTGTCTCTAAAATACGAGAACACACTCAATGCTCTCGCATCAGAAAGCTCATCATTATTATGAAACTGCGAATTACTGATAGGAACATTATCTGTATGTCCCTCGATCTCTATCGTACTACCCGCATATGTTTCAAGTATTTTCCCGACCTTATCCAGAGTAACGGTCGCGGTATCTTTTATTGTAGCACTTCCCGAGTCAAATAACAATGAACCATTCATGGTAAGGCTCACATACTGACTCGTAAAATCAATATCTATCTGTTTCGAAAGATCTTCCTCGTTCACAGACTCTTCTATCCGTTCCGCCAGCTCCTCAGACTCCTTTATCCCGGACTCCTCCAGCTGCTCTCTGGCCTGCTCGTCAGTTATCTGTTCACGACCCTCGCTGTCACTGTCGCTCTCATGCTCATTTACATCAGGTGCCTGCTTCTCCTCCTCGCCGTTTGCAAGATCATCCTTTGAAAACGACTCCGATTCGAAAGTCTCCTCTCCCATACCCTCTTCGTTATAGTCCTTATTATCGGAGTTGCCGGTGGTGTTCTTGCCGAGAGATGTCACCATCTCCGATACATTCGACAGCTGCGAGACTCCGTTGCCCACCGCATCTCCCTCGCCGACTGATTCTCCGCCGGGATCAAATATCGAAAAAGCCTTTGACATTGATGCCGCAATGGCTTCAAACTTGTCCACATCCGTACTCGAGAAAGCATAAAGGAGCACGAAAAAGCAGAGTAGCAGATTCATGAGATCTGCAAACGTAGACTGCCACGCCGGCGCGCCCTTCGGCGGATCTTCTGGTGGTGCCTGTCTTGCCATCAGCCCTCTCCTCCGGCAGCAGCTCCCTCATCTCCTGATGCCATCGCTTTTCTTTCCGTAGGAGAAATGAATGACTTGAGCTTCTCCTCTATAACTCTCGGGTTCTCGCCTGCCTGGATCGACAGCAGTCCCTCTACCATGATACCCTTTACGGACATCTCCTGCGCGTTTTTCTTTTTCAGCTTATTTGCCACAGGTGCGCATATCCAGTTTGCTACCAGCGAACCATAGAAGGTCGTAACGAGAGCCACGGCCATAGCAGGTCCGAGTGCCGCCATATCAGACAGATTCTTAAGCATGTTTATGAGTCCGATAAGAGTACCGATCATTCCCCAGGCAGGTCCCATAGAGCCCATATCTTCCCAGAAAGAAGCATTATCCTTGTGTCTGCTCTCTATACCTGTCATCTCGGTCTCCATTATCGCGCGTACCAGATCGGGATCGGTACCGTCGACTACAAGCATGATGCCTTTTTTAAGGAACTCGTCATCGATATTCGAAGCCGCCTCTTCAAGAGAAAGCAGACCCTCCTTCCTCGCCACATTTGAAAGGTCTATGATCTGCTTTATGACCCCTGCGGAATCCGACTTCTCAAGATTGAGCACCTGCTTGAAGGACTTCAGCCCGGTCAGGAATGTCGGGATGGTATTCATCGCGAAGATACACATCATGGTACCTCCGATGGTGATGATGATGGAGTCTCTGTCTATGAAGCTTTGAAGTGCCGACATACCGTTGGATCCTACGATACCGTAGAACACAAGCGCTATACAGCCGACCAGACCTATTATCGAACCTAAATCCAAAACAATTTACCTTCTGATATTTTTCACGTTCTTACGGGTCATATATTACAATGTCCGCTTGCTAATATGCAACCGGCTTTGTAACATCTGACCCTAGCCTTTCAAGTTTACAAGATTTCTTATCTCTTGTCTACTTTCCTTTACGATTAATTTACGACCGGTATTTAATGTAATGACAGTATCGGGAGTAGTCTCTATGATCTCTATGAGCTCGGAGTTTATCACGACCTTGTCATCATTAAGCTTAGTCACCTCTATAAGCATGGGTATACTATACCACATTTCATTAAATATGAAAATTTGCATTTTTGTTATTTCAGATTTGCTGTGTGTTACTGTGCAGACAGCTCTGCGCACTTGTGAGAAAGATTACAGAAGCCAACACAAAGATTTGCCTCATTGACGAAGACAATTTTATTCCCGAAGAAGCAAAGTGAGGCTCGATCACATATATGCGTGAGAGACGGGCGAGCATATGGGGCAAATGCGAAAGCAGCCCGAAATCTCGGGCTGCTTCCACAGAAACGGATTTGTAATATATGGTGCCTGTATCATGTGGCACGAGGACGATTGTGCTTGCACATATCACCCCGTCAGAGCTTATCTCTTCAGGTTGACGAGTTCCTCAAGCATGGAGTCTGAGACTGTGATGATACGGCTGTTTGCCTGGAATCCACGCTGGGTGGTGATCATATCGGTAAACTCCGCCGAGAGGTCTACGTTGGACATCTCGAGCTCGCCGGTGGACATCGAACCGCCGTTTGCGGTGATATCATTTATTACAGCCTCTCCTGAGTTGAGGGTCGATGCGTAGAGGTTGTCTCCAGCCTTCTCAAGACCTGATGCATTTGCAAAGGTAGCTGACGCGATCTGTCCGAGGAGCTTCGTCTGACCATTGGTATATGCCGCGGTGATCTTACCGTCCTGACCTATGGAGATCGATGACATCTCTCCTGCAGCGCAGCCTGCGCCTGCGTCGGAGGTGATACGTCCTCTCTTGCCGTTTACGGTAGACGAGCCTTTGTTGTCGATGTTCTGCATCTCTTCGAAATTGATAGCTATGGCTCTGTTATTGTTGCTCTCAATCATTCCTCTGAAACCGGCATACATAGGTCCGGTTGCTGTTACAAGATCTCCTGCCAGCTTATCAAGGTTCAATGCTATACCTACCATATCCTCGCCGTTTACCTGAGTCTTTACCTGAGCAGTCTGATGCGCCGTCGGCTGCGTAGTGGAAACCGAAGTGATCTTTCCGGTAGCGGATTCTCCTGCAGGTGTAAGGAAAGTGTCAAATGTCAGGTATGCAACATTTCCTGTGCCAAAAACATTTGCTCCGGCAAGCAATGTATCTTTATCAGCAGCAGACATCTCCTCAAGCTCTCCTGCAGTGTTTGTTGTCTGAAGGATTGATTTTCCTTCAGAGTTAACGATATCTGTCATGGTCATCTTGTATTGTCCGTTATCTGCCGATGTAGGACCGTTTACCTTTTCTATCCTGAACTGTGCAGTATAGCTGTAGCCCAGATTGTCATAGAACGGAATAGACATCATCTGACCTGCTGTGGTCGAGAGTGCGTCCGAATTCTTATCAAGTATTCCAAGCGTATACGCATTTGTTGTCTGTATGGGATCTGAGATCAGATTCTCGTCACTCATGATATCGAGCTGTGTAAGAGTCGCGGTATTTATGACTATCTCGCCTGTGGTAGCATTGGTAGTCGTGCCGTAGCCCATTACCGGATATCCGTTGGTAGCCATTGCGAGAGTACCGTTAGCGTCCACGTTAAAGGCACCTGCCCTTGTGTAAAACTGGTTTGATCCGTCGGATACGACAAAGAAAGCGTCTCCGGAGATACGGATATCAAACGGGCTGCCGGTATTCTGAGCCGAGCCTGATGTGCTGATATTTGTCGAGATGGCTCCGGTCGAAACACCGAGACCGATCTGCTTCGCGTTGATACCTGCCCTGCCTGTAGCAGCGTTAGCGCCCGATGCGTTCTGTGTCGTCTGGTAAAGCAGATCCTGGAATGTGACCGAGCTTGACTTATATGCCACTGTGTTAACGTTAGCTATGTTGTTACCGATTACGTCCATTCTTGTCTGGTGGGTCCGAAGTCCTGCTACTCCGGAGAAAAGTGATCTCATCATAAGGCATTTACCTCTTTCTGTTTAATCTGTTGTCAGTTGTTCTGTGAAGTCTCACGCAGTGAAACCTCTTAAGTTCAGCTCGGGATATCCGGCTCCGCTTGAGCCTGATATCTGCTTTCAGAGCTGGACGCTACGCGATCACCGCGCCGTCAATATTTGTGAAAATGTTCTTGTCGTTATTTGCGGGATCCATTGCCGTGACTACTGTCTTGCTTCCTGTATTCACTATGAAAGCAAGGTCATCTACCATCACGAGAGAGGAGTCTATCCCTTTGCTTTCTGCTTCTCTGGTTCCCTGAGTGAGTCTGGTCAGTTGCTCATCAGATAAGGAGATGTTTCTGTCAAAAAGTCTTTCTGCCGCATGCTTGGAAAACTTCACTCCCATATCTCCGCTGAGCTCCTCGCTCTTCTCTCCGAGTATCTCCGCGAAGCTCCTGCCGTCTGCCCTCTTGCCGGGCTTTACATTCTCAGGTGCTCCTCTAAGATACGCCGCAGCCGCCTGCTCTAATGAAATTCCGTTTGTGTTTATCTTCATATCCGTATACCTCTCATCCGTGAGCAGCTGTCATCAATCTCCATCTACAAGTGACTGACTTCCCTCGATATCGTCTCCGAGTGTCCTGTACTGACCTATCAGATCACTGAGCTTGAACTTGTCGTCTTCGGAAAGGAAGCTTCTTGTATAATCATCCATGCTCATATATGAAGCATAGAGTGAAGCCACCTGCTGCCTGTAGGTATCCTTGTTGTTTGAAGTGATAAATGAAGCTTTCGGAACCTCATTCAGCATCTTAGACCAACTGTTGGTGAGGTTGTACGCATCAGCATAGCTGTCATCCCAGACCTTGCTGACCTTATCAAGCTCAAACTGATCGCCGCCTATAGTGATATAGGTCTTTGAGCCCGACTGTGATACGAAATCAACCGTACCTGTCTTTTCTGTGGCTACTCCCGTGACCTCATCGGTGCTTGATGCAGTGACTACTTTTCCGATAAGTCCCGTAGCCCTCTGCAGATCCACGCTCTGGCTTACATTATTCATAGCCTCCAGTGACGAGAACTGCGCGAGCTGAGATACATACTCTGTATTGTCGGTAGGCTCCATAGGATCCTGATACTTCATCTGTGCCACAAGGAGCTTTAAGAATGCCTGCTTGTCCAGATCGTTGTTTACGGTATTGGCTTCGGCCTTCTGCTGCTCCGCTGTCTTGTATGCCGTATTAGTTATCTTTCCGTTTGTGATCGAAGCATCTACTGCCATATCTTTATCTCCTTTAAGCTGTAAAATCTACCGAATTTCCGTCTGCCGCCATCATCTCTCTGGCGATCCTTTCGCCTTCATCGATATCCTCATCCGGGATACCCTCGACCTCCATGTCATTTAAGTTGATGCGCCTCGTCCTCGGTCTCCTGCCGGAACCCTGTTCGGTATTCTCCGACTGCTGCCCTCCCATGAGATTCTGTTCAAACTCATGTGAGGCTATGGTCACCTCTACATTTTCAACTCTCAGGCCTCTCTGCTCGAGTGTCTCTTTAAGCTCTGCTATATGGCCTTCAAGAGCTGCTCTTACAGATGCGTTTTCTGCTTCAAACTGTGCCGTGACCTGTCCGCCCTTTGATACCAGCTCTACATTCAGACGTCCGAGGCTCTGGGGATGAAGCTGCATCGCGAGACTTTGTGTTTCATTGTCTATGACTGCCCTTACCTGTGAGCTTATCTGATCGATAAGATCCATCGCATCCACCATTGTAGTGCCCGATATGGGAGTCTGCGCCTCTGCTGCTTCAATTGCGTTTTCAACAGCACCTGTGAGGTTCTGGAAAAATATATTGTTGTTTGTTGTGTTCTGGGCTTCGCCTCCTGTATGTCTTTCGGCTCTGCCCTGTGATCTGAAGAGATCATCCTGTGAGCTTCCTTCGCTTGTGCCGGTATTATCCTGAGCTGCGCTTTCATTTCTCACATTGATGTCGAGATTGACTTCCCTTCTGCCCTCTTCATCGGGTATCCTTTCGGTCCTACCCTGATGATCCTCTGCCCTTTCGGGTCTTACGCTTACGGCTTCCGCTGGGGTCCTTACCGTGTCATTTGGGCTTCTGTCATCGTCTCTCACCTTCTTCGGATCAAAATCCTTTGTTTCTACGGGTATAGGAGAAACTCCTTCATATTCATTTTTTACTTCGGCAACGGCTTTATTAAACTCTTCCGGTGTGATGTCCATCTCCTGAATAAGATCTGATGTGATCTCCCTCACCTCACCCTGCAGGCTTGAAACAAGATCTGTGAGCTCTTCATTTGATACTATATCTACCGGTGTGACATCCTTTATCTGGGCTACGATGTCTGTTATTACCTTCGGATCAAGCAGATCAACTGTCGTAAGTCCTAATATCTCAAGTATCTGATCCATCTCCTCGTCCGTGATCTGAAGCTCTTCCTCTATAGCTCCCTTCACTTCCTCGGCTGCTTCGACTATCTCACGATCCTGCTTTGTATTATCCTCGGTCTTTGCTGTCTTCTGTGTCTTTGACGTATCCTCGGCTTTAGTCGTAACCTTATCTCTGTTTACGTCCTTATTCACATCCGACGGCTTTTCTTTTTTTACTTCTTCCGGCCTGCTGCTCTTTACATCCTTGTACTGTGCTTTTGCCGTATCCTTGGGATTCTTTACCGCTCCGACATCCTGTCCTGCGTACCCTGCGTTCACATTGCCCGATGTGTCCGCGAGATTCATGATATCCATGAAGCTCTGTCCGTCTGCCTTGCCTTTTGTCTTTCCTGAAGTGATCTCCTGCGCCCCTACAGCCATCATACCTGCTGCATTTACCTTAGGGGTTGTCAATATATGCCTCCTTTCATCATATGAAATTTACATACTGCACCTTACTTTATATTTATCGGACGATCCATCCCCAACCTGAACCCCCGATTGAAAAAAAATTTTAAGCCTTTACTAACGACTTTACGTTTTGGCTGTTTCTGTTGTATCCCAATTATTCTACATCCAGAGACATAAAAACGCTAAATGATATTTGTGTTACTTCTATTTATTTCATTTTCTATGCTCTATATAGAATAGTATTACTGTTTTTACATGTAAAGCAGTCAATAATTCAGCAACCATGACTTGTTCGAACCCTTAACAGCATTCCGCCTTATAATGTTTACCAATACTTTTGGCACTTATTCCCATCCAATTTTATTTCCTACAAAATACGCTTATCTATCTTACTAATCTTGTAAAATCATAATTCCTCGCTCATTCCTTATTCTCTTCAATCATCTTTTTCACAATACGATCAAAATCCGATTCGATTGGCTGCGTTTTGTTGAATAGCTCATATTCAGCATTAGCTTTGTCCAATGCCTGCTTGTGGGATATTCTGCCGTTGTCTTTCAAGATCCTGTACTGACGAAACTCAAGGAAAGCATTTACACTCTTTTCAAATTCCTCCATGGTAAAGACATTCTCTCTTTCAATCAGATCTTCAATATAGTCGAAATACCCTGTGACAGCCCTCTCAAGCTGATGAATTTGTTTCTCATCCAAATAGTTCTTAGCCACTGACACATCAGATTTTAGTATTCTTCCATCTGGTGCATTTTTCCATGTAGTTAACCCCATATGCTCTTTTGTGTGATTAACTGACTGAAACACGATTTCAGCCGCTGTATGTTGAGTAATGGCATAGTGAAAGCGATTTTGAATCGTTGCATAAAAATGATGTGCTACTTCGGAGTCTTTTGTGTAATCTATACTGCATTCTGCAAATATATCCGTAATCTGCAGCCATATTCTTCGTTCACTTGCTCGGATGGAGCGAACTCTTTCAAGGAGTTCACGAAAGTAATCCCTACCAAATGCGGTTTCACCTTGCTTAAGCCTGTCATCGTTGAGAACGAATCCCTTTATCAAATATTCCTTCAGAACTTTTGTTGCCCAAATTCGGAACTGAGTGGCTTTTCTAGAATTAACACGATATCCAACCGAGATAATTGCATCTAGATTGTAAAAATCCGGTTTTCGCCTGACATTTCTATCACCTTCCTTTTGAACTATTTCCATTTTGGAAACAGTTGCCTCTTTTTTAAGCTCGCCCTCATCATATATGTTAGTAAGATGTTTTGAAATATCCGGAACATGCACACCAAAGAGATCTGCCATTGCTTTTTGAGTTATCCATAAACTCTCTTCTTTCACATATGCATTAATAGAAACATCACCCTCATCAGAATGATAGAGTACCATTTCCATCTGCTTATCAAATTCCTTCATCTATAAACCCCCATAAGATGAACACTGTCTACCCTTACTCATTTTTAAAAACCCGCTATAAAATATAATTTTCTATGCTACAACTGAAACAATTTCCCTCAAAACAGCTCCTCTACCAAAAGGTGTGTGAGGAGCTGCCAATAATACAATCCTAATGTATTGCAAAGTGTTGAATAAGTTCACTCATCATCAGGATCCATGATCTCCGTGATGTTACCGGCCAGATCATCGTCCAGCTTTCCTATCTCGGCAAGTATGCTGCCTCTCGCATCCGCGTTCATAGTACCGAGTATCTTTGCTGCAAGCTCCAGGTCACTTCTTAGCGGATCACTGTTGAATATGACTGCGGCATCCTTTGCCTTCATCTCGGAGTATGCCTTCGCGTAGTCCTTGACCTCTGCACTCGCCTCTTCCTTCCGAAGCACCTCTTTGTACAGTATCTCGGCATTTGTCGGGTCTATCTGCTCGTAGTACTTCTGGTACTCCGTGATGTCAGGTGCCTTTTCATTAAAGACGACCTCATTGTCAAACTCATCCTTTATCTTTTCAAACTCCACCTGATTGTCTTCATAAGTCTTGAGTCTTGCCACCTCCTGTGTAAGCTCGTCTATGGTATCTGAAGCCGCCTTTGCGTCCTGATCCTTTTCGGCAAGCTCTGTCTCGAGCATCTTGATACGTGCCACGGCATCTTCGAGATTGGAGTAGCCGCCATCTATCACATTATCACCCGACACACTGTCGCTGCTCATCCAGCTCCCCTCGGGCAGTACCTTGTTTATCACCGGAACATCCTTTAACACAGGTGCCAGTATGCCGGAGCCGAAACCGCCTATATCAAGCTTTATCAGAAGCGCAAGTATGGCGAGCCACACGAGTATGATGACAATGGTCACCAATATAACGGACAGTGTGCCGCCCTCTTCGTCGGCATCAGCCTCCTCTGCCTCAAGTGCTTTCCTTTGCTTCTTCAGCTCTTTTGCCTGTGCCTTAAGCTGCTTCTTCTCTTCCTTGATCCTGGCTGCTTCCTGCTTTCTAGCAGCCGGATCGTCTTTTGTCATCAGTTCATTATCTGCCATTAGTTGTTACTCTGCCTCTTAATACCGAATGTATAGCTGGTCAACTGATCTATTTCCTTACTCTCCTCAGCGGCAAGCTCCTGTTTGAACACATCAAACGCATTCTCCTTGAGCTTCTCCTGTGTCTTTCTGTCTTTCATGGCTTCTTCCAGAGCCGAACGCCTGACCTCGAGTACCTCCTCCTCTTTAAGCACCACATTATGCTGCTCTGTGATAAGGTCACCCATGATGCTGATCGCCTGTGCATTCAGCATCATTTCTTTTACATTAAGCGACTCGCCTCTTATCCGTCTTGCCTCTTCCTCATAAGCGGATTTTCTGTCTTTAAGCTGCTGCTCCTTTTCTTCCTCTTCGTTTACTACAGCCTGCTGGGAAGCATAGGCCATCTTAGCCTGATCTTCAAGCTTCTCATTAAGATTCAATATGTTTTGCATGCTGTAGACGAATTTAGCCATTTATTATCTCCGCCCTTTCGGGCTACTTCCTCATTTACGTTTGATCCCTTTCCCTAATAATGCCCTCGCGCTGCTTCGCTTCGCTCTCGCACCGCTACGTAAATTCGGAATCCGCCCTTTCGGGCTACTTCCTCATTTACGTTAGCGTCTCTAATGACAATCAGTCTTTGATCGCGAGCGATCAATACTGATTGTCATTGAGACTGGGCATTATCGCTAAATATCTCTTCGAGCATTCTTATCTCGTCATCAAAATCGAACTTTGAGTCCGTGGTCTGCATAAGATAATCGTTTACCGCGTCTATCTTCTGTATGGCATAATCTATCTTGGGATTGGACCCTGCCTTGTACGCCCCTATGTTTATCAGATCCTCTGCCTCATTGTAGGTAGCCATCACGTTTTTCAGCTTGCCTGCCACAGCCTTGTGCTCCTTTGTCGCTATCTGGCTCATGCATCTTGATATGCTCATGAGTATATCTATGGCCGGATAATGATTCTGCTGTGCGATCTTACGGTTCAGCACTATATGACCGTCAAGTATCGATCTCGCGGTATCGGTAATAGGTTCATTGAAGTCATCGCCGTCGACGAGCACCGTATACAGACCCGTGATCGATCCCTTTGCTCCGTTTCCGGCTCGCTCCAAAAGCTTTGGCATCTCCGCATAGATGGACGGCGGATAACCTCTCGTGACAGGAGGCTCTCCCGATGCAAGCCCGATCTCTCTCTGAGCCATTGAGAAACGGGTAAGCGAATCCATCATGAGCAGCACATCCTTGCCCTGATCCCTGAAATACTCTGCTATAGCGGTAGCAGTCTTTGCCGCTTTATTTCTCTCGAGAGCCGGCTTGTCGGATGTAGCCACTACTACTACCGATCTTGCCATACCCTCCGGTCCGAGGTCTCTTTCCACAAACTCCCTGACCTCTCTGCCACGCTCTCCGATCAGCGCGATCACGTTTACTTCAGCCTTGGTGTTCCTTGCGAACATACCCATCAGAGTGGATTTGCCCACTCCGGAGCCGGCGAATATCCCGATACGCTGTCCCTTACCGACCGTCAGAAGACCGTCGACCGCCTTTACCCCCAGCGGGAGCACATCGCTTATGATGACCCTGTCCATAGGATCCGGAGGCATCGCCTCGACCGGGTATTCATCACCGATGACCTCCGAGCCGTCTGCCGGATTGCCCATACCGTCAAGTGTCCGGCCCAGCAGATCCTCAGACACCTTTACCATGAGCGGATGCTCGAGATTGGTCACTATCGAGCCCGATCCGATACCATCGGTAGACTCATAGGGCATCAGCAGTGTCATCCTGTCTTTAAATCCCACCACCTCGGCAAGTATAGGCTTTAGTGTGGTATCGGCAGGCTGTATGGAGCATATGTCCGCAAGACGCGCATCCGGTCCCTCCGACTCTATGGTAAGGCCCACTACATTCACGACCTTTCCGAGCTTTCTATAATAAGAGCCTGTCTTCAGGCTCTCATACTTTGAAAGATCTATGGCAAGATCCATTATTCCTCGTCGCCTTTCTTATAAGCCAAAAGCTTCAATTGCTTTTTCAAGCCCTCAAGCTCGGTGCCCAGAGAGCAGTCGAATATACCCGACCCTGTATCTATCATAACCTCTCCGGCACTCAATGTCACGTCCGGTACGATATCGGTATTATCCTCCCCGGGGATCCCGTCAAAAAGTACGGATTTGTTTGAAGAAATGTATTCGTAATCTTCCTTTGAAACATGCACCATAAGATTTGCCGTGGTATCCGTCGCCTGCAGTGCATTCTGAAGCAGATATAAGATGATCTCCTTTTTATCGGAAAGATCGGTATGAAATACATGACCGTACACATCGGATAATGTGTCAATAAGGGCAGGCTCAAGCTCAGCGACCATCTGCTCATACTCCGCCATGAGTGCCTGCTCCTTCTCCGCAAGCTCTGCTCTCATAGCCTCTACTTCCTGCATTCCGGCACTATAGCCCTCGTCATGCCCTGCCTGTCTTGCCTCTTCAAAGACCGCCGCCTTTTTAGCTTCGGCATCATCCATGGCTTCCTGTATAAGAAGATCAGCCTGCGCTCTCGCATCCTCTAATATCTGCTCTGCCTCCGCATTAACAGCCGCAAGATCTATCGCAGGCTCCGGTGCAGCCTGAGGCTCTGCCTTGATCACGTTGCCCTGACCTTCTTCACTTTCCGCAGCATCGGGATCATCAAGTATGGAGCTTAACATATCCGCGTCAAGTCCCTCTGTAAACTCCCCTTCACCCTCATCTCCGGAAAAGGTCTGTGTCTCTTCTCTCTGGAGTATGGTTGCCAGGAGCTTAAGCCTTTCCGCGACCATCGCATTGGAATCAATGACATGCTTATCGTCGGCATCGACATCAGCATTAAATCGCTTGAGTATGTTAGACAACGATCTCGTCTCCTCCGCCTCTGGAAATGACTATCTCCGCGGAATCCTCCAGCTTTCTTATGATATTGACTATCTTCTGCTGAGCTTCTTCGACGTCCTTCATCCTGACAGGACCCATGAATTCCATATCTTCCTTTATCATAGCCGACAGACGCGAGGACATATTTTTGAATATGGCAGCCTGCACCTGTTCGTTGGCACCCTTCAAAGCCATAGACAGATCCGAATTGTCCACATCCCTGAGCACTCTCTGTATGGCTCTGTCATCAAGCAGCAGGATATCCTCGAAGACGAACATCTTCTTTCTGATCTCATCAGCAAGCTCGGGCTCGTCCACTTCCAAAGTCTCCATGATATGCTTTTCCGTACCACGGTCTACAGTATTCAGGATCTCCACTATGGCATCGACACCGCCGACGATGGTGTAATCCTGATTGACAAGCGAAGAAAGCTTTGACTCCAGCACTCTTTCCACCTC
>CAJOME010000031.1 GCA_905235585.1 uncultured Lachnospiraceae bacterium
CCTCGTCTGCCGGCTCTGCGGGACTGTCCTCAGCAGCTTCAGCCTCTACTGCCGGCTCTGTGGGACTGTCCTCAGCAGCTTCAGCCTCTGCTGGCGGTTCCTCTGCTACCGGTTCCTCTGCTGCCGGTTCCTCTGTCTCTTCTACAGCCTCTGTCTCTTCCTCAGACTCCTCCGGGCTGCTCTCTATCTCACCGATCTGCTCCTTCGATACGCCCGGAATATATGTTCTTTGTTTATTCCTCTTATGTTTTCTATGTTTTGGCATGACACTCATTATAGCAAAATCAACCACATACATCAACAATATTCACCCTTCGGAAGACGTTTGGAAACTCCCTTGAAATTGCATAAATGTGGTGCTTTTTTATATGCACATCCTTTACATTTAGCTATTAGTGTGATACTATACAACCGTCGTTCTTCACGACAACATAACTTCTGGAGGTGTTAACAAATGAAAGGAACGGTCAAGTGGTTCAATAACCAAAAGGGCTACGGGTTCATCAATGACGAAACCGGCAAGGATGTATTTGTACATTATTCCGGCCTCAACATGGAGGGTTTCAAGTCACTGGATGAAGGTCAGGCTGTTGAGTTTGACGTAGTGGACGGGCCCAAAGGACCTCAGGCTACAAATGTTACTAAGCTGTAATGGGCATGTTGCAGTCAAATCGATGTGCCAATTTCTATAAATTATGAAAAAAAGCAGATTGATAATGAGGAAACAGAAAAGACTCCGCAAAAGCGGAGTCTTTTTATGATAAGCAAATCAGCTTTTTCACTCACCGTGATCGCTTAACCAATTTGCATTGAGTCCTGATCGCTTAGCAGACACGTCATTCCTCGTTATAGCCTGTCCCCAGACCCTCACTCGAGGCCTTCTCCTGATTGTAGATATCCCTGAACTCATCCGTAACCTTATTAAACTCGGCCACCACCGCCGGATCAAACTGCACTCCCGAGACCTGATTGATCACGGCGCATGCCTGCTCATGAGACATTTCCTTCTTGTATGTACGCTTGGAGACCAGCGCATCATACACGTCACAGACCGATACTATGCGCGCGAGCTGCGGTATCTCCGTCCCCCTGAGTCCGTCCGGATATCCGTTTCCGCACCACTGCTCGTGATGGGATCTCGCCATTTGGTAAGCATATGTGATGAACGGCGAGTTCGGTACCAGATAGGTGAACCTCTCTATGGAGTCCGCCGCAAACACGGTATGCTTCTTCATCGCATCAAACTCGGCAGGGGTATACTTGCCCTCCTTCTGCACTATGCGGTCAGGCACGCCTATCTTACCCATATCGATGAGCTGGCTCGACATGATGATGATGCCCATATCCTTGATGGGCAGCCGCACCAGATTGTCCCTCATCATACGCTTCAGGAGCACCTCCATGTATCTGGAGACCTTGCGGCAATGACTGCCTGTAAAGCCATCCTTCTTAGTGATGAGATCCTCCAGTACACCTATGATGAAATACTCGAGATTCTCGAGATTCTTTGTGGCCTCCGAAGCCCTTGTCTGCAGCTCTCCGTTGTAGTCCTGGAGCTGTACGTTGTAATCCTGCAGGATATTATTCTGCTCCACTATCCTCAGCTTGTCATCGACTATACCTATATGCAGAGCCACCTTCTTCTTCAGTATCTCAGGGACAAAAGGCTTTTCCATATAGTCCACGGCACCAAGCTGATATGCCTCAAGCTCGGTGGCAGTATCCGTAAGTCCCGATACGAAGATAACGGGGATATCCTTAAGCTTGGGCTCGGATGCCATCTTGCTGTAAAACTCAAAGCCGTTCATGCCGTGCATATCAATATCCAGCAGAATAAGGGACGGCAGCTTGGATGCCGTTCTCATATACTCCAACGCATGCTTGCTGCTCTGCTCCACGAGCACTCTGTAATTGCCCTCGAGAGCTTTCTCCGCTATGAGCAGATCGGTCTTGCTGTCATCTATCACCATCACGATATGCATTCGATAATCTCCTCTATCTCCATACTGCCCCCGAATATCTTAAGAGCAGACCCTACAGTAACGTCTATCTTTCCATCCCCGAGCTTCTTCAGCTTCTCTATATCATCAAGACCCCTGACACCGCCCGCATAGGTCAGCGGTATGGGTGACTCCTTAAGTATCGGCACTACAGCCTCTTCTATCCCCTGCTGCCTGCCCTCCACATCCACGGCATGCACCAGATATTCACCGGCATAGTCCGCCAGACTCATGAGCAGCCCGGCATCCAGCCTCTCATCCGTAAAACGCTGCCATCTGTCTGTTACTATAATATAATCACTGCCCCTTCGTCTACAGGAAAGATCAAGGCATAGCCTCTCCCTGCCCACAGTATCGCGCATCCTGCCAAGCCTGTCATAATCTATCCTGCCCTCATGAAAGACGTAAGAGGTGACGATCACATGGCTCGCCCCGGCCTCTATGAACTCTCCGGCATTATCAGGCGTGATACCGCCTCCTGCCATCATCCCGCCGGGATAAGCAGAAAGTGCCGATAGCGCCTGTGCCTTCGAGGCTCCATAGTACTCCGAGGATGCCGCATTGAGGATGATCACATGCCCGCCGGACAGCCCCAGATCCCGATACATCCCGGAATAAAACGCCGCATCCTTTTCGGATACATAGTTCTCAACCGCATGGCTTCCCCCGTCTCCGGATATCTCTGTATCCGTATCGTTGGCATGAATATCCTCACTACCTGAACTCAATCCGCCGATGTCTGTATCCTTAAGGCTACCGCCGATTATCTGCTTCACCCTGCCGTCATGTATGTCTATGCACGGTCTGAATCTCATGCCAATCATTCCTTATCACTTACACGTCATCATCACCCGCAGCGACCGTTCTTACCTGCTATCAAGACGCTGTCGGAATACTGTCTTACACTGTCAGGGCGTGTCATTCACTCAAGCTCCGCGATGCTGCCATCCTCATAGGCAGTGAGCAGCACGGTAAGCTCTGCTATCTGCTCTCTTATCTTCCGCCCTATATCCGTATCCTTCACGAGTATACGCTCCGCCTTGGACTCTATGATCTCAGAGTCGGAGACTATATCCGTCTCATTCCTTATCGCATCTTCCGCGGACGTGAAGGGCTCATGCGCCACAAGCCTTAATCCGTGGGAATTGTACACGAGCGTATAGCCCGCTATGCCCGTCTTTGACTGATATGCCTTTGAGAAGCCTCCGTCTATGATAAAGAGCTTGCCGCCGCAGAGCACCGGAGAGTCTCCTTTCTTCAGCTCCACCGGCACATGTCCGTTTATGATATGTGCATTCTCTATGTCCTCAAGTCCGAATTCCTTTAGGATCGCGTCCACTGTGTCCTCATTGTCACGCAATCTGTAATAGGCGTTCTTCTTCTCCTTATGCGTCTCCTTATCGGCTATCAGATACCGCTCAAAGGTGGTCATCTTGTCCTTGCCGAAGACCGGAGACTTGGAACCCGTCCAGATATAGTACATATAGTCCTGACCTTTGAGCTTGCCTTCCTTATCCTTCGTGGAAAAATAAGCCTTTCTCGCATAGGTCTCAAGTACGTCATAAAGAGCTCTTCCGGAGTAATCCTCTCCGTCGATATGCATGGAAAGGAAGCGCCCCTCGTCGTCCATAGGCACGCATCCGTGATAGAGCAGATTGTCATTATAGACCCTGTACATGCTTCCTTTTGAATAAAGGAACCTCACATGGCTCTGCAGCTTCTCGCTTCGCATGAAGGAGCTCTGCAGTCTCTCGAGCACCTCCTCCTCTTCCTCCGTGAGCCTGTAAGGATCGGCAGGATCTATGGTCGGGAAGTCGCAGCTTATAAGCGGATAAGACCTGCCGTCCAGCTCTATGGTACCCTTGGCATAATCAATACGGTCAAGCAGCAGCCTGTCGTCCATCTCAAGCTCGGGGCGTCTCATTATGAGCTGTCCTTCAAGCTTCATCTGCATGATGAAGACCGCCTTATGCACCATTTCGTCCATAGGGGTATCGCTCTCGTTGTAGTCCTCTCCGCTACGTATGGAAAAAGGCTTGCAGTCTGTATCCTTGTAGGTCTTTATCGCAAAGGTTACGAGCGGCACCAGATTGATACCGTAGCCCTCTTCAAGTGTAGCGAGATTACCGTATACCGTAGAAAGCCTTATGACTGTCGCAATGGATGCAGGATGTCCCGAGGCGGCAGCCATCCATATGATGTCATGATTGCCCCACTCGATATCCACCGAATGGTACTTCATCAGCGTGTCCATTATGATATGGGCACCGGGACCTCTGTCGTAGATATCACCGACTATATGGAGATGGTCTATCACAAGCCTCTGTATAAGCTGTGACAGCGCCGTGATAAACTGGGGCGCGCGTCTCAGCCAGATGATCGTGGTGATGATGGAGTTGTAGTACCCCTCCTTGTCCTGCACCTCCGCCTTCTCCGTGATGAGCTCCTCTATGACGTAGGCAAAGTCCCTAGGCAGAGCCTTGCGCACCTTGGACCTCGTGTATTTGGATGCCACACGCCTTGTCAGCGCGACGAGCCTGTGCAGCGTGATCCGGTACCAGTCGTCGATATTCTCTTCTTCTCTTTCGACGAGAGCGAGCTTCTCCTCCGGATAATAAATGAGAGTAGCGAGACTCTTCTTATCCTTCATGGTCAGCGAATTGCCAAACTCCTCGTCTATCTTTCTCCTGACTGAGCCTGAGCCGTTTTTGAGCACATGATTGAACTGTTCGTATTCACCGTGGATATCCGTGAGAAAATGCTCCGTCCCCTTCGGAAGATTGAGGATGGACTGTAAATTTATGATCTCTGTCGAAGCCGCTGCCTTGGTCGGAAACTGCTTTGACAGACTCTCAAGGAGTTTTCTTTCAAGATCCGAAGACATAGGACTGACCCCGCTTTCTTCATCCTATGACATCCTGCATGTCATACATACCGGCAGGCCTCCCCTTCATATAGACGGCCGCCTGCAGAGCACCTTTTCCGAATACAGCCTTACTGTATGCCTTGTGTGAGAAAGTGATGACCTCGTCCTCACCCGCGAAGATCACGTCATGATCCCCGGGGATATTGCCTCCGCGTATCGCCGAGATACCTATCTCATCCTGAGGGCGCCTCTCCGATCTCTGCGATCTGTCATATACATAAGCGTACCTGTGATCCGCAGCTTCGTTTACCGAGTCGGCGAGATAAAGCGCCGTACCGGAAGGAGCATCCTTTTTCAGATTGTGATGCTTCTCGACTATCTCAATATCAAAGCCCGCAGGAGCAAACGCCTTTACAGCCTCCTTAAGGAGCTTCGACAGCACGTTTATCCCGAGAGACATATTCGCGGAGCGCAGTATAGCGATCTCCTTTGATGCCTCGTCTATAGCCTCTAACTCCTCGGGCGTATATCCTGTCGTGCAGAGCACAAGCGCTGCGCCGTTCTTCTTCGCATAGGAGATCAGACCCTCCAGAGCCGCCGGCGCGGAAAAGTCTATCACCACGTCTGCCTTTGCTTCACACTTTTCAAGATCATCAAAGACGGGATAGGCGTTCTCTATACCCTGATACTTATCTATCCCTGCTACTATGCAGGCATCCTCTCTTGCTGCGGCAAGCCTTGTGATAGTCTGTCCCATGTGACCGTTACAGCCGCTCATTATTATCTTTACAGCTTCCATTATCCGTTATCTCCGATCGTCGCAGCTGCAGTCCGGTGCGCTGTTTGCGCAATTCCCGCACATACCCCGGTACCAAACTGCTGCATAAATATTACTGTATCAGTCCGAACTCCCTCATGGACTTCTTGAGCCTCTCGAGATTCTGCGGCTCCATGGGCGACAGCGGTCTCCTCATCGGTCCCGCGTTCATGCCCATTATGTTCATGGCATGCTTTACAGGGATGGGATTGACCTCGCAGAAGAGTGCGTCGACCAGATCCAGTACCTTGAGCTGCATACGCTTTGCTTCCTCCGTATCACCGTTCAGATAGCTCATACAGAGATTGTGCATATAGCTGGGAGCGACATTTGATACGACTGAGATCACGCCTATGCCGCCGAGTGACATGATAGGCACCACCTCATTGTCGTTGCCCGAATACAGATCCACCTTGCCTCCGGTGAGTGCCATTATCTTCGCTACCTGCGCGATATCTCCCGAAGCTTCCTTTACTCCCACGATATTGGGCACATTCGCTACAAGCTCAGCCACGGTCTCGGGATTGATGTTCACACCCGTCCTGCTCTTAACGCTGTAGAGAATGATCGGGATATGTACCGCATTTGCTATGATCGTGTAATGATCTATGAGACCTCTCTGTGTGGCCTTGTTGTAATACGGAGTGACGATGAGCAGTCCGTCCGCGCCGAGCCTTTCAGCCTCCTGCGAAAGAAATACCGCGGTATCAGTACAGTTGCTTCCGGTGCCTGCCACTACAGGCACCCTGTGATTGACGTGCTTTATGCAGAAGTCTATGACTCTGATATGCTCCTCTTCGCTGAGGCAGGCTGACTCACCGGTCGTGCCGCACACTATGATCGCGTCAGTCCCGTTATTGATCTGGAAATCTATCTGACGCCCGAACTCCTCATAATTCACTTCGCCATCCGGCTTAAACGGAGTGACTATCGCAACTCCCGCTCCCTTAAATATCGCCATAACTCCTCCTTATGATCCTGAAATAATACCCCGGTCTGTGATATAGCCGTTTTTTACCAGCTTCCCAATAATACGCTTTCAGAGAATTATATAGCATATCGGGGGAGGAATGCAATTTTGAAAAATTATGAAAAATTCTTCTATATCATCGGTTTTGATTTTTTTCTAATTGTGCTAATATGTTCTTCGTAAGCAGTTTTTCTCATATCGACTTTGGCTACGGGCCGTCTTAAATCTTCAATTCTGAAATTCCTGCTTATATTCCAATAAACATAGGCAGGAGAGAGAAGGAGGGACGGAGAGCGTCTTTATTCATCTGACTCCTGCCGGTAAGAAAAAACCGTTAAGGAGGTATCAATTATGAAAAAAGACGCAACTGAAAAGAGTGTAAGAAGTGCGGCTGACAGGAAGGAAGCCGGATCGATTCCATACATCAAGCCGTATGAGGAGCTGGAATTCCGGGATGACTTCATGTTCGGAAAGGTGATGCAGGATAATGAGCTGTGCAGGGAGGTGCTTGAGTGTCTGCTGCAGCGGCCGGTGGGTGAGCTTGACGATCCTGTGCCGCAGCGGGAATTTAGGTATACTTCTGAGGGCAAACCGATAAGGCTTGATATCTATACCCGGGACGAGAACACGGTCTACGATGCCGAGATACAGAATCTGAACAAAAGGAACATAGAATCGCTGGAGCTTCCACGGCGGACAAGATTTTATCAGGCATCTATAGACATGGATCACATGAATAAGGGTGGAAGCTACAAGACCCTGCCTGACAGTAGTGTTCTTTTCGTTTGCACATTTGATCCTTTCAAAAAGGGACTTTGCAAATATACTGTACGGGGAATCTGTGAGGAAGATAATGATATCGTCATAGATGATGGAACAGTAAGGATATTCTATAACTGTTGCTACAGGGGAGATGATATTCCTGATGGGCTTAAGCAGTTTTATGATTATGTAGAAACTGGAAAGAGTAGTGATGAGCTGACAAGAAGGCTGGACGGGGCAGTAGAAAGAGCTCGCAAAGTTGAGGAATGGAGGTCTACCTACATGATAGAAAGCATACGTCTTATGGATGCCCGGGAAGAGGGCAGGGAAGAAGAACGTAAGAATACAGAGGCTGCAATAAAACGTGCCGATGAGGAAAGCAGACGTGCCGATGATGCTGAGGCGGTGATAGCTAAGTACAGGGCTAAGTATGGTGAACTGTAATAGACGAATAGTACAATGATCAACCCGAACTAGTATACAACTACAGTTATCCCTCGCGCAAATACAAATTCTTCCTTAAATATAGCTTATCGGCAGAGCCAAAACTCCCTCTTTGACTGCAACAGGAGAAGAACAGTTGCATACAACTGTGCTTCTGCCTATATTAATATCCTTAATGCGGTTCACGATCGACAGGCTTGCGGCATCCTTGCGCGATGGTGTGGATGTCTTTTTTATCTCGACCGGATATATCGTATTATCTGCGTATATCAATGCGTCTATTTCTATCTTATCCTTATCTCTGTAATAATATAACGGCGGTTCCACTCCGGCATTTGTAAAGCTCTTTATTATCTCTCCGACTACGTATGTTTCAAACATCGCACCTGCCATCGCGCCAATCTGCAATGCCTCCATAGATGTCCAGCGTGTCAGATATGCTGCCAACCCGGTATCCATAAAATACAGCTTGGGTGCTTTAACAACTCTTTTTTCGATATTTTTTGAAAAAGGTCTCAAAAGGTATACAAGCCCTGATGTTGTCAGGAGCGACAGCCATTTCTTTGCAGTGACTTCGCTTATCCCCACATCTCTGGAAAGCTCGCTGTAGTTAACCATCGTTCCTGTCCGGGCCGCTACTGCTGTTATAAACGCGATAAACTGTAACTCATCAGAGATACCCGACAGTCTTCTAATATCCCGTTCAATATACGTTTTCAAATAGTTGGCATAAAAATCTCTCCTGTCTACCTCCCCAACCACCACAGCCGGATAGCCTCCATCAAAAATCCGCTGCCAGACATCTGAAAGAGATACATCCTTCTTTGCTCCTCTTTTTTTAACATATTCGTCTGTAGGTATGAACGGCAGATAAAAGTCTTCCCCTGTTATTTCACGTCTCGAAAAAGGGTATAATGAAACTATGCCTATTCTTCCCGCCAATGATTCAGAGGCTTTCTCCATAAGCAAAAGCTGCTGACTGCCGGTAAGAAAGTACATTCCTTTTTTCTTTTCCTTATCGACCTCCATCTTAATATACCTGAGCAGATCGGGAACATACTGAATCTCATCAAACAGATATATGCCACGGTGCAGTTCAAGAAACATTTTCGGATCTTCTTTTGCCGAGTTTTCCTCTGTCAGATCATCAAATGTCAGATATCCAGCCTCACTCTTCAGATAGTTCTGCAGGACGGTTGTCTTCCCGGTCTGTCGTGCACCGGAGACCAAAACAACCGGAAACTCATTTCTATATCTATCTATTACTTTTTCTGCGTGTCTTCTAATAAATTCCATAGGATCCTCTGTGGGATAATCCATAATTCTAACTCAGATTATCCCACGTCGCTGTTCTTGTCAAGTTTTTCTGGTGTTCAAGTTTTCTTTCTTTGTCCTGATGTAAACGTCTAAACGAAGCATCTCTATCAACAAATGCTCATAGCCCACTACACGAAGATTGCCTCCATAGAACAACATATAACGCCCCATATGTTCCGACATACATTTGCTACTTCATTACTGGAAGAAGATGTCGACATACGCTACATACAGAAATTACTCGGCCATAGTTCAATACACACTACGGAAATCTATACACACGTATCCATGTCAAAGCAACGTGAAATACTATGCACCAAGCATCCACGAAATAAATTCATGCTTTGAAATAATACCGCGTAACGAAGCAATGCGTTACCTTTAATATCTTGTCTGAGCCGATTTTTCAATTATATAATAAATAATGTATCAGTTTCCGTACACGACATAGAGTCCGTCATAATAAATCGGTTGGAACTCTGATGGATAAGGATGGTTCTGCACGTCTCCTTGTCATAGCACTCGTAATCTTCACCTTTGTCGTAATCAAATATATAAAAATATCTCCCATCATTAAAAGGTCTGTCAACATCTTCGATTCTTCGTTCAATGCGATATAATGGTTTCCCAGCACCTATTACATCATTCTCCGTGATGAATATTACATAAGTTTCGGGCAAGTCCTTAAAATCGTCATTCGGCCTTAACAGGTGTGCATCAAGAATGCTCGAATGATACCTTGCTCGTTTCGGAAAACTCCCGTCTGTTGATGAATATTTCCCTTACAGCCTATAGCCCCCTGAACTTTCTACAGGAAGTTTAGGGAGTTGACGGGATGAACATCTGTTGGGTAAAATAAAATTGAATTTTATTTTGCACGAGGGTGATTGCTATAATCATGTATATAGAACGTGTACTGGAAAAACAAATACTGAAAGCTTCGGAGCAGTACCCTGTGGTGATGCTTTGTGGACAGAGACAGGTAGGTAAGTCTACCATGCTGTTTCATATAAAGTCTGCTGAAAGAAAGTATGTGACGCTGGATGACAGAAATGCAAAGAGGCTGGCTGAGCATGATCCGGGGTTGTTCTTTGAGACATATGGAGACTGTCTGGTAATCGATGAATTTCAACGTGTGCCATCTCTGCTTCTTGAAATCAAGAAGATAGTGGATAGACGCAGGCTGATGGGCGAACCATGTAATGGAATGTTTTGGCTTACAGGTTCCCAAAAATTTCTTATGATGAAGGATATTTCCGAGACTCTTGCCGGTCGGGTGTCGGTGTATGATATTTCCGCTTTGTCACAAGCTGAGTTGAATGGGACGGGATATGGGGTATTCTCGCCTGATATAAAGCAGCTTAAGACGAGATGTGCGACGATAAAGAGGAAGAATGTGCATCAGTTGTTTGAGGAGATATTCCTGGGTGGTATGCCTGAGATCAGAGTCAATGATACGGACAGAGACAGGTATTATATGAACTACGTGAATACATATCTGGAAAGAGATATCAAGGATCTGGCGCAGGTTGGTAAGCTGGATGAGTTCTACGATTTTCTGGTATATATGGCATCAAGAACAGCTCAGACTCTTAAGTATGAGGAGATAGCGAATGCGGTGGGGATCACTTCGCCGACTGCGAAAGCATGGGTGAGTATACTGGAGAGATCAGGTATCATATATATACTCAGACCATATCATTCGAATATATATAAAAGACTTGTAAAGACACCTAAGGTGTATTTCATGGATACGGGATTAGCTGCGTATCTGTGCAGGTGGCCGGATGCGGCTACTTTGGAGTGCGGTGCTATGGACGGAGCTTTTTTTGAGACATTTGTTATATCAGAAATTGTAAAAAGCTATTATAATGATGGATTGATGGCGGATCTTTACTACTACAGGGATACGGATAAGAAGGAAATAGATCTGCTGATACTGAAGGGGAGTAAGGTCTACCCGATTGAGATAAAAAAGGGCAAGGAGCCAAAAGAGGCAGATAAGAATTTTAAGGTGCTTGAGAAATTGGGGCTTGAGATACAGACCGGGCTGGTAATATGTATGAGCGATGAGCTTATTCCGTACAATCGGTATACGTATTACTGCCCTGCGACACTTATATGATGAAAATAATGGCGTTAAAAGGTGTCCCTCGTATACTGTCCATTTTTACCTTGTATATTTCGTTTTATCGCTATTCAGCCACAGCCACGTTCTCTCTGTTCATCAAAATAACATAGCAGCCGTCTATGACTGCGTAGGCCTTGCTTGAGGGATATTGCTCCATTGCAGCAAATTCAGAACTGTTCAGAATATTATCATACTGCTCTGCAGTCACACTTCCTATATCCACGCCGAAATAATACATGCAATAATTCGGCCAAACGGAATGAACCTCATAGCGATCCCACCAGAAAGGAAATGCCCTGTCAAAATAGCTGTATTTAATGAGCGGATTCCACTCCTGAACCTCTCTGTCATCTACAAATCCCATGAAAACGATCGGCATATCATCCGTTCTCGCATCATCTTCAATAGCATGGGTGAGAGCATTACCAACATAGTATTTTATGTGCCTGCTGCCTATATCCAATGTCCTGAAAGATGCATACGTGCAATAACTGTATATGACTACCAGTACTATCGCAAAAATCTCTGTCGAACAGATGATCAGCCTTTTTAGGAGTAACTGTTCTGACACACAACTTGCTATCGCAATGCAAAAAGGTGCCAACAGCTGCATCTGATAGGTCATATGCAGTTGCATCCCATGTTCGGGCAGCACTAAATATATAAAATTCGCACTAGGTGGAATGCCTATCAAGAGGCATAGCACTATCGGTATAGTCCAATACCTATGGCATTTTATCTGATGTATAAGCAAAACCACTATTCCAAATGCAGCCAACATGATGAGACCCCCCCAAAAAAGGACTCCATAAAGATTGGCATCCTTATAATAATAAAAATAGAATCGATATGTATTCTTAAAATAATTATGAAGATTGAGGATCGTATTCAATACACTTGCATTTTGTATCCCCGCATAATTCTCCATTGCAGTCATTGAATGAATCTTCAAATGAACTGTCATTATAGCCCAATATGTAATCAGTCCTAAAGATCCGTAAACAATAAAATAGATGCCTTTTTTTAGCAATTCAATAAATGAATTCTCTGTATCAGAAATAATCTGTAAGATCAGCGTCCCCACCAAAATGAACATTATTACACCAATATATGGCTGGTACGACGCAAGGGATACAGCCATAGCCAATACGGCAATGACAAAGCCGCCTATCGTTTTATACCTGCAAACAATATATGAAGAGAGTACTGCAAAAAACAGTGCCAGCCCAAATGCCATGAATAAATATATATATATGATCTGTCCGACAGTAGCCGGAGCTACAATCATTAGCGCACCTGTTAACATCCTAAGTGCACGTTTTTTAATCTTCCATAAGTCTACAAGCATTAGTGCAGAAAGGATAACAGAACAGGCATAAACTATAATATAGATCAAAGGAAAAATAATGTGATCCGAAAGAGCGGCATAATATGATATCATCCATTTACCAATGCCTATAGCATGTCTATCATTACTAAACTTAAGAAAACCTTCAGTAAAGCAATCACTATTTAATGGTTCCAATACAAGATAGTAAAAATACGATACAGCTGATACAACCGCAACACATACTGCCACCGCATTTCCATCGTTTTCTTTCCACCATTTGGCAAGCCTGCCTACTACCTTTTTATCCCCCATCATACTCTCCGGTGTATACATATATCACGTTACACTTTCTTTAATTGTATTATCTGTCCACGTAATTGATCATTCTAACTGTTGCCCGTTATCTCTTCCCACCTATGAATTTATGATGATCATAGCTGTAATAACCCGCCGCAATTCTGCCCTTGCGTACCCTATGTGGTGCTTCAGTATTTTCCTATCTCGCTCCTCTTCCCCGGAAAACCTCAGCCACTGTTCTTAACATGATCCTTACATCTCCGGCGATAGTCCATTCATTTATGTATTTCATATCAAGTGCCATTACCTCATCAAAATCATGTATGTCGCTGCGGCCTTCCACCTGCCACAGACCTGTCAGCCCCGGTTTTATCACAAGCCTTGCCCTGTGTCGTGCCTCATATCGCTTCCACTCATCCACCGTAGGCGGTCTCGTACCTACGAGAGACATATCGCCTTTCAGTACATTCAGAAACTGTGGGAACTCATCAAGCGAATGCCTGCGTATGAACCACCCTATGCCATGTTTGTCCCCATTAGGACCGGATCCCAATACTCTGGGGTCATTCTCCATCTTAAACATCGGCCCCTCCATCTCGTTTTTATCCTCAAGTGCCGACCGACGTTTATCAGCATTCTTATACATACTTCTGAATTTATATATCCTAAATATCCTCCCGTTTCTTCCCACACGCTTCTGAGAATAAAAGACCGGCCCGGGATCGGATATAAAGATCAACGGACCTATTATAACAATAAGAACTACGGTAATACAAAGTCCCACTACTGCACCTATGATATCCATTGTCCTTTTAGCCGCCAGCTGGTAGCCGTCCACCACCCGGATGGACTCCGTGAGTGTATAGACTCCGCCAAGTCTCCCGACTGTCTTGACAGTATACCGATCCCTCCCTGTATCAAACAGTCTGTGAATAGCGATCCCCATGACTGCGCATTCATCCAGTATATGCTCAGTCTTCACATCTATATCATCCTGAAACAGCACGACGGCATCCACCCATTCATGTTGGATATATTCCAGCACTTTCTCCGACCTTATCACAGGATGTCTTGATACTGCATTAGGAGTGCTCCTGCCGTTCCGGGCACCATCTCCATCTGTCAGCATGATGCCCGCCACAGCCACCATGTTGGCCTCTTCAGCTTCCAGCATCGCGAGCATGCTTTCGATACGATCAAAAGGCACGATAAGAAAGACTCGTCTGATGTTTTCAACGCTCCCTCTGCGAATATACAGCATTTTTTTCCACAGGAGTCTTTCAAGATACAGACAGGCACTGCCCACTACGGCAAAGTACAGAACAACCAGTCGCGAAAACTCCTGTCCCCTCTGAACGGAAAAAAGATAGATCATAAGAGTGGCACAGATAAGCGCCATCAGACGCAGTACAGCATTAAGCTCTTTCAGGTATCCGCGTTTATGGATCTCCTCATAAGGTCGTGACAGCAGTATCCATATAGCCGAGGCCGCAGCTACGATCAGTGCACCCAACTGATATCTGGAATCCCTTCCCAGATAATCCCATGTGTGTCTGATCGCGTAAGCAAGCGCGAATGACAGCTCTATGACGATTAGATCGAGTATTATGAAATCAATGTGTCTTGAAGAACTGACCCTCATGCTATCGGCTCACAGATTATTCCTGTACCACTCTATCGCGGCATTTATCCCTTTTTCAAAGCTCCATTCGGGATCATATCCCAGATTTCTCCTCGCTTTGCTGATATCCGCATTGGAATGCTTTATATCACCTGCCCTGTCCGGTCCGAAATGCGGCTCGAGACGGTTACCGTTCTCATCTGTCACACCCAGAGCATCCACCAGACCATAATAGATATCTATCAGGTACTCTCTGCCGCCGTATGCGATATTATATGCCTCCCCGGCAGCCTCATGGGGAGCAAGACAGGCTTTCAGGTTTGCCTCTATCACATTCTCGATATAAGTAAAGTCACGACTCTGCTTTCCGTCACCGTTTATCGTAGGAGTCTCGCCGTTAAGCAGCTGCTTTATAAACTTCGGGATCACCGCGGCATATGCACCGTTCGGATCCTGCCTGCGTCCGAACACATTAAAGTATCTCAGACCATAGGTATCCAGTCCGTAGTGCCTGGTATACTGTTTAGCCCACTCCTCATCTGCGCGTTTCGAAACCGCATAAGGTGAGAGCAGGTTACCCTCTCTCCCCTCGCTCTTCGGCAGCTTAGGCTCATCCCCGTACACAGAAGAGCTCGAAGCATAGACAAACTTCTTTACCCCATTCTGTCTTGCCGCCTCAAGCATATTCAGAGTGCCGGTGATAT
This sequence comes from uncultured Lachnospiraceae bacterium, assembly GCA_905235585.1. GTDB lineage: Bacteria > Bacillota > Clostridia > Lachnospirales > Lachnospiraceae > NK4A144. The sequence goes on from CAJOME010000031.1 coordinate 15,260, forward strand.
TATTGGCACAATAAAATAACGGCATCTCGATAGACCTTGGCACAGATCCCCACGCCGCCTGGTGCAGGACATAATCCACTCCCTCGCATGCCTTCATGCAGGTATCGGGATCCTTGATATCACCCTCTGTAAACTCATATCCCGGTCTGTCGATAAAGAGATCCACATTTTCTCTTTTGCCCGTGGAGAGATCATCCAAGCATCTGACCTCATATCCCATGTTCAGTATAGCCTCGCACAGATTGGAGCCAATAAAACCCGCTCCACCCGTGACAAGGAAACGAGTCCCTTTCCGGAACTTTACTTCCGAATAACCCATAGTATACTACAGCCTCCAGTATCTGTAGCCGGCATTCTCGTACTCTCTTCGATCAAGCAGTCCCTTGATATCAAGCAGTACTTTGCCAGCTTTACCGTTACCGTAAAATGCCTCTATATCCGCCTGCTTCAACTCCATAAATTCATTATGCGCCACGGCAAGTATCACGGCATCCATATCACGGATCTCCCTCATATCGGCAAACTCTATGCCGTAGAGGCGCTTTGCCTCATCCGCATCAGCCGCAGGATCAGCTATCACGGGAGTGATGCCGTACTCCTTAAGCTCATTCACTATATCAATGACCTTTGTGTTTCTTGTATCCGGACAATTCTCCTTAAAGGTAAATCCAAGTATCGCCACTCTTGCCGTCTTCACCGGTTTGTCCGCCGCTATAAGGAGCTTCACGCAGTTCTCCGCCACGTATTTTCCCATATCATCATTTATGCGCCTGCCCGACTGTATGATCTGACTGTGATATCCCATCATCTCTGCCTTGTATGTGAGATAATACGGGTCTACTCCTATACAATGTCCGCCCACGAGACCGGGATAAAACTTTAAGAAGTTCCACTTGGTGCCCGCTGCCTCCAATACCGACTTTGTATCTATTCCCATCTTGTTGAAGATGATCGACAGCTCATTCATGAACGCGATATTGATATCCCTCTGGCTGTTCTCTAT
>CAJOME010000032.1 GCA_905235585.1 uncultured Lachnospiraceae bacterium
AAGAGGAATTTGTTGGTAAAATCTTACCTGGATATGAAGATAGTAAACGTCCAATATTAATATCTAATTTTATGCCAAAGAATGAGCGTAAACACCCTGCCGATATCATCAGCCGCCATATGCGCGGCGCTTTCTCTCACGGGACTCGCCGGAGGAGCCGCTGTAGCAGGCTGCTCGGCGCAGATGATAGGCTTTGCCGTGATGTCATTTAAGGAAAACAAATGGGGAGGGCTTGTCTCCCAGGGCATAGGCACGTCAATGCTCCAGATGGGAAATATAGTAAAGAACCCGCGTATATGGATAGCTCCGATCCTAACCTCAGCCATTACAGGTCCCATAGCCACCTGCGTCTTCAAGATGCAGATGAACGGTACCCCCGTATCATCAGGTATGGGCACATGCGGCTTCGTCGGTCAGATAGGCGTATATACCGGATGGATAAACGATATCGCCGCAGGAAGCAGGGGGGCTGTGACAGGCATCGACTGGCTGGGACTTATCCTTATCTCTTTCGTACTGCCTGCCATACTCTGCCCTCTCATAAATATGGGAGTAAGGAAGCTGGGCTGGGTAAAGGACGGCGACATGAAGCTCGACTGAATATAACGCCGGGTCTATGGATTACTGCTCATCCTGCGTAATACAGCATCTCAAACAGATCCATTTCAGACATATAACCGTTTATGACATGAGGATAGCTGTCTGAGACATACATCCTAACCATACGTCCGTCAGACAGCTCGGCATCAACCAATCCGATACCGTCGGTTCGGCAAAGCGAGTATTTCTCGCCCTTCGGTATGATGGCATCCTTTTCTATGACTCTGCCGTCTTCATCGACTAAATCAGCCTTGAGCTCGTCTACAGACTCAAGGATACGATATTTGTTGTATGGTATCGTAAAATATTCATCCTGAAGCACCGGCAGCCCGTCATCGTTTATGACAAAATGACCGATCGCGTTGTAGGTCGACAGCAGATCACAGTGAACGGAAAGTGTCAGATCATCCGGATACAGCGGATATATGCTGCCGTATATATCCAGCTCCTCATTGGCATAATAGTCATATCCGTATGGTCTGTCATCAAGCGGTGCCTCTCCGGCATTATCGTCATCAAGACCGCATACGAAGAAGCGCTTATAGTCATTTTCCATTTCGGCAACTACATACACATAGTCACTGCCGCCTGATGTATGCACAATAAACGATGAGAGATCATTATAATATATATCATGCTGATCCATCAGCTTCCTGCCGTCCTTATACACGTTCAGATCGCTGTAATCATAGTATCCGTCAAAGCCGTCTCTCTCCACGGACACATTCTGCGCGGTATCTCCGTCAAGCGCATACTTATTGTCATAATCGGTCATGTATGAAATATAAGCACCCTCCATAGTATAGTCCGTCTTAAAAAGTCCCGGCTCCTCATCGTACAAAACCTTGACCACCTGGTCTCCGTACGCATAGGGACTCACTCCGTAGGGAGAGAAATAAAAAGCGATACCGTCCGGATCAAGTGTAAATACAAGCTCCGGCAGCTCATCCATATCAAGGAAATCCACGTCGGGATAATCATGATAAAGCTTCTTCCACAGGAGCTTCTCGAGACCGGTCTCATCCTTTATCACATCATCGATCGATATCAGCTCACCCGTGGCGGGATCTATGTTATAGGCCTCGTAATAATAATCGGGATGCGCGCCGCCGAGGAAACCTCCGGAGACTCTGAGTATGCTCACGCTCTTATCATCGGCTCTTTTGATATAATCATTGGCATATCGCGAATAATGCGCATCAATATCGTATAGGGCATTTACCCTTGCAAACTCAAGCGCGTATCCGTCATTATCATCCACCTCCTGTTTGAAGCTCTTTTCCTCTTCTCCTGCCAGCTCCTTTAATGTCTTATCAAGTCCGGGATATTCCTCTGCCGTCTCGGGAGTGCATGCGATGGTGCTGCCGTAGCATTCAAAATAACTGCCATACTCATCGTCATATTTGGAGTAGTTAAAATATCCGCTCATAAGAGTGAAGCTGCTTTCCTCAGCGACCGGCTCCTCGTCCTCTTCGGACACGTCTGCCGCATCATCCTGCTTTGGTATGTCCTTTTCCTCTGCTGCGGCTTCCTCCTGCTGTCCTTTTTCCGCTCCGCTCTCTGACTCTGCCACAGGCTGTGCCGCATCCGTCTGATCTGTATCGGAGCTGCTGCCGCATGCGGCAAGCGTCAGGATACAAACAGTCATGATAAATGTAATGATGGTTTTTCGCATTTTCATATGTTACCTCTCAATCAGCTATGTCGAAATCCATGTTTATGATAAGCCTGTACTCCGGCAGCTCCCGCTGCACTTCAGCGGAAATTTCAGCGTACAGCTTCTCTTTGTCCTCCGTATCATAGTCAAATACCATATCGAAACTTATCGTATCGGTGGTGTGGTCAAGATAGAACCCATGTGTCTGCAATATCTCCCTGTGAGCATCCGTGATCCTTCGTATCTTATCCAGCGCCTCGGCAGACTGTGGATCCTTTTCGTTTTTGGAATAAATACCCACCGCCGTCATAAGTATCCCGTATTTATTATACACATCATATGAGATCTGTCTGGTCAGCCTGTCTATCTCCGAAGCCTTCATATTGTCCGGCACCTCAATGTGTATGGATGCCATATAGGTGTCGGGGCCGTAATTGTTCATTATAAGGTCAAATGCCCCCAATACTCCGTCATGAGATGCGACCGTCCTCTTGATGCTTTCGGCAAGCTCACTCTCCACACGCTCTCCCACTATGCGGCTTAAGCTTTCCCTGAACATATCTATGCCGCTCTTTATGATGACTATGGAAATAACTGCTCCGAGCCAGGCCTCCATACTGAAGGATGTTGTAATAAAGACTATCGCCGCTACAAGAGTAGCTGCGGATATCACTGCGTCCAACAGCGCATCCTGTCCCGAGTTGATGAGTGAATCCGAATTTACCCTCTTACCTGTGCTTTTCACATAGATCCCGAGCAGGATCTTTACCACTACAGCCGTAGCCACTACGACAAGCGCTATAGTCGAATAGTCGGGAAGCTCGGGATAGATTATCTTTTTTACGGATTCGTAAAGGGATGCAAGACCTGCATAGAGTACGAGCACCGCAATGATCAAAGCGGAAAGATACTCTATCCTCCCATGTCCGTAGGGATGCTCCTTGTCGGGAGCCTTGCCTGCAAGCTTCGCTCCTATAATGGTGATCACCGACGAGAGGGCATCACTCAGATTGTTTACCGAGTCCAGTGTGATCGCTATGGAATTGGATATGATGCCCACAGCCGCCTTGAATGCCGCAAGCAGTATATTGGCCGCTATCCCGATGGCACTCGTGCGTACTATCACGGCACCTCTGTCGCTTTCCGCTTTCAGTATATCCTTGCTTTCACTCATTTTATGTTAAAATTCCCTACAAAATCCGTGCGCATCCTCGCGGAGCGTTATAGTAAGCGAAATCCTAAATTTCGCTTACTATATATTCGCATAAAGATCAGCGGTTAGCCAACAGAAACCGTTTCAGACATTTCCAGGATAGACATTATCAAGGTATCCGCCGGCGATCTCCACCATTTTTTCGATCAGACCGATGCCGGTAGGCGGCGCATCATATCTGAATGCCGGAAAATATCTCGTGATGTGAAGGGGTATCCCGGGATCTACCGACGCGATCCATTCCGCCTCTTTTTTCATATCCCCGGGATCGTCATTATATCCGGGTACTATGAGGCTCGTGATCTCTATATGTGAGTCCCTTGCCGCTCTCTTGATAAAGCTCTTTACCATATCAAGATCACCGCCGAGCCTTTTGTATATATCGTCCCTGAACCCTTTGATATCCACGTTCATGGCATCTGTATACGGCAGGATCTCCTCGAGTATTTTTATGTTAACCTCGCCGTTTGTGACTAATACATTCAGCATCCCCGCCTCGTGGATAAGCCGTGCGGTGTCACGGACGAATTCATAGCCGGTGAGCGGTTCGTTGTAGGTATAGGCAAGACCTATGCTGCCCTCTTCCCTTGCTGCCCGTACCGCTATCTCCAACAGCTCATGGGGAGTATATTCATACGCCCTTACACTGTCTCCGCCATGCTGTGATATCTCATGGTTCTGGCAGAAAGCGCAGCTCAGATTGCAGCCAAAGCTTCCTATGGACAGTATCGGGCTGCCCGGATGAAAATGCCTTAATGGCTTCTTCTCTATGGGATCAAGCGCGATGGAAGTAATGCGGCCGTAATTAACAGGTCTTATCGCACCTTCTATATTGCGTCTTGCCCTGCAGGCTCCGGTATCCCCCTCATGCAGGGCACATGCGTGCATACATACATCACATACTGCCGGCTTATCTTCCTGTGCCTCAGACAAGCCGGAGACAGCAGGCTCATTCATGTCTTACCACCTCAAACCGCTGGAGCGATACACTTTCCGAGGGTCTGATACCTGCCTTCTGCTTCGCTATGCTTATCTGCTCGGTCACAGTATCCACACCGTCGAGATTGGGCAGCAACAGCCCTCTTCTCATCCCGTTCGTGACTATGACTCCGTATCTTTTGGGATCAAGCTCCCTTTCCGAAGCAATATCCTCGGTATCTCCCAGTACGTCCACACTGATATCGAGATAAGACAGCTCCTCTTCCTCTATGGGTCTGAACCTTGGATCCTTTGTCGAGGCCGATACGGCATTGCTTATGATCTCTTCAGCAATACTGTCATATGAAGCTGAGATGGTGCCTATGCAGCCCCTCAACAGCCCGTTTTCATGTATGGACACGAAGACCCCTGCTCTTTTTGTCTTCAGCTCCTCCGGTGTATCTGACGGTACCCCCGGTATCCTTTTCTCCCTCACATACCTTTCCACGGTATATCTGGCAAGAGCCACATAAGGATCGGCTGCTCTGTCCTCTTCCCTGCTTTTATCCATTGGTTTTATGATCGCAAATCCGTATCCCACTCCAAAGGTCGCCTCATGCGACAGAGTATTTATGTCAACCTTTTCTTTTTCAAATGCACCTGCCATTATACAGAAGGATCTGTGCCCGCACTCCTCTGCGCGCTCAAGGAGCTCTCCGTCAAAACCGATCAGCGCATCAAGATCCCCTGCCCTGAGAGTATCCATCAGCTGCCTGTCATATACGGGGCCTTCCGGCTTATATCCGTACGGTCCGTCCTCCTTTTGACAGTGTGACAGATCTCCGCTTGCCACAAATACGGCGTGACGTCCCAGGCTGTCTACGGAGGCCTTTATTATCTGTCCCAGATTTTTATGTGCTTCAAGTGAAAGACCGGAGAGTCCTATACGCACGAGCTTAAAATCTCTGTAGACTTTATTGATAAAATAAAGCGGCACCATCACACCGTGATCCAGAGTCCTCTCACGCTCTCCCTCACTGCCTGCGGGAAAGTCCTGCAGATAGCATCTGTGCACGATCTCACTCACAAGCTCCGTATCATAATCAACATCAAACGTCACCTGAGGTGCCCTGAATGCACCGAGATCACCATGCGCGGATATCCCCGGTGAAATATGAAAATAGTCACTGTACATGACTGTATGGGGTGAGGTGATGATGATGGTGTCAGGACGCAGCTCTGCTATATCCTCAGCCACCCTTGCATATGAATCAAGAGTAGCTCTTATGGCTTCCTCATCACCTCTTCCCACTTCATGCACCGCAATGGGCGGATGAGGCACTACATACCCGGCTGAAATCGACATATTTTCCTCCGATCGTAAATTGACAAAACCCGTTGCTGTTTGCAGCCAAAGGGCTGTGAATGATAACTAATCGGTCAGACGATCGTATGCCTCGCGGTACTTGGCTATAGTCCTGTCTATGACCTCCTGCGGCAGATCATAATCCGAATCGGGATTGGCCTTGAGCCAGTCTCTCACGTACTGCTTGTCATATGAGGGTTCAGACTGCCCCACCACATATTCCGATGCCGGCCAGAATCTCGACGAATCCGGTGTCAGCACCTCGTCTCCGAGCACTATCCTGCCATCCTCGTCAAGCCCGAACTCAAACTTGGTATCCGCTATTATGATGCCCTTTGTCTTGGCAAAATCAGAGCACTTTTTGTATATCGCGATGGTGTGATCGCGGATTTTTTCAGCATATTCCTGTCCGTGTCCCGGGAACTCTTTTTCCAGTACCTCAACCGATCTTTCAAACGATATGTTCTCATCGTGCTCTCCGAGCTCGGCCTTGGTTGAGGGCGTGTATATAGGCTCGGGAAGCTGCTCCGACTCACGCAGTCCGTCCGGGAGCTTAATGCCGCAGACCGTACCGTTTTCCTTGTATGATGCCCAGCCCGATCCGGTGATATAGCCTCTTACTATGCACTCTATCGGAAGCATGCGAAGCTTCTTTACCATCATCGAGCGTCCTTCAAACCTTTCATTTCTGAAATACTCAGGCATATCGTTTACATCCGTGGATACCATGTGATTATCCACTATATCTCCGGTGTACTCAAACCAGAACCTTGACATCTGCGTAAGTATCCTGCCCTTACCCGTGATCTTATTCTTAAGGATATGGTCAAATGCCGATATCCTGTCTGTCACGACAAGTATCAGCTTATCCCCGATGTCATAGATCTCTCTTACTTTTCCTTCCTTAAAAGGTCTGTATTCCTGCATAGCTTTCTCCCTTCATCTATAAAAATCTTTTTTCAATCTGATGTACCACAAAAGCAATATATGGGATCAGATACAATACCGAAATAAAAACAGCAAACAGCACTGTCAATGTGACCCTGCCGATATCGTTTGCCCTGTCTGTATTAATGGGTCTGAAACTGAATAATACTATACCGGTCAGCGATATCAATGATATCACAACTCCGGCTCTAAATCCTCTCGGGACAAAAGAAAGCTGTATGATGTTTTCACCCTTGTCGAGTCTGACCGCCATAAACATATCGTCCACGTTCATAATCTCCTTTCGCTCCCCGTTTACGGTTGCCGTAAAACCCGGATCATATGCCATCGGGATCAGCGCAGCCTCATCCTTTTCTCCCTTTGTCACTATACGGATACCTGTATTCTGCACTTCAATATCCTGTATATCATCATCTGCCATGCTGTCACAAAGCCTTTCAAGCTTTCCCAGATCGAGCTCGTAAAAGCGACTCTTCGGATCATGGTTGCTTATCTCTATATCCTCATTTTCATATATCCCGAGAAATACCAGATTTGAATTGAACCAGCCGGGGTATACCGTGCTGTCGGCATCCGAGATATCCGGAACGGCTATTACCTTACCGTTTATCTTCAGTCCGTCAAATGCCCCCTGCTGAAGATACAGCGCTTTCGCTCCGTCAATATGATATTTTCCCCCGTTAATCCTGTCAGATATATCCCCTATTATCATATCATCACCGGTATGAACGTCTGGATCTCCGGACAGCATTCCATACAGCGTGTTTGTAGCATCAGGGAGTGACATCCGTGCCAGACCCTCTCCTTCTCTCACACTACCTACAGACTTCTCTGCTACCCTCATAACAAACGGAAGGGTATATTTATTCCTAAAGAGTGTATACCCTCCTGCCTCTCCCTCAGGAATAAATGCCTGAGCCGTATATAGCTCCGGATTTGCAGTAAGTGTCTCCGTCACATGGAGTGCGGCATCTGATAACAATGTGCCGCCACAATCCAGTATTCTCATAAAGTGAGCCCCGTATCCAAGCGCTATCCCGGTATCCATCTGCGGTCTTGGTACAGTATTTGCCCATCCGCCTACAGTCGCACGTCTCATCACAAAGCCATAATTAGTGTTTAGCGTGGTATCAGGATTTTTGATACGTTCAATCCGGCTTTCCTTGATATCAAGCTCATCCATCAGTAACTGAGACGCTACGATATATTCACCTGACTGCTCGGGATCCGACGAGTACTTGTCGATAAAATGAGGTTGGCCATAGCCGACATAGCCCGTCACCACCAGTTCCATTATAAGAACCGGAAAAATATAAGCAGGCTTTTTCAGCACATACCATATCAAAGAATAGACGACCGCCAGCGCAAGCGCAAATACCACCCATATATCAAAAAGCTCTTCTATCGGCCAGGTATCATGTCTCGTATAATAGTATATAAGGATTATCGCTGTTAAAAATGCTGCAGCAGCGGTCAGAATCATTGCCGGCTTATTTATGTAAACCTTTCTGTCAGTTTCCGTACGTCCCGAATAATAGGCTCCGGTGGTAAGCAATGCTATCGGTATCAGATACCCGCATCTTATGGGATAATGATAGTATGTCCCCATATGCCACAGCAGATTGATCGATTCAAAAGGTATCAGAGCACATGGATACATACAAAGCAGAAAAAAAAACACAGTCAGTCTTTTTTCCTGTCTGTAACGGATAAGCCCCCACAAAAGTATCACTATAGCCGCAATACTTCCGGAAAGAAGCCACCATTTTATATAATACATGTCTGCTCCTATAGCCCAAAGTATCTCATGCAGAGTATCTAAGAATCCTCCCGACAGGTTTGAATTAAATCGGGATGATCCGGTCATCTGGACACCCGCCGGGATCAGCATACACGCTGACAGACCTATCCCGGAAAAAGTACCGAGCCCTAAGCGTACCGCTGCCCTTCCCATTTCCCTTTTTTTATAAGTCTTCTCGTCAAAGTCTCTGCCACACAGCAGTATGATATAAGAGCCTGATACCAGCAGTATGAAGATAAGGTTCATAAATGCCATATAATATCCCAGTGCCGTCATATATCCGGTCATAAGGGCATAGGCAGTCACCGGTCTGCCCTCCGGTCTGTCCTCTGATCTAAGGATATCATGCAGGGTGATAAGCCAGAGCGGCATTAAAGCAGCCGTATCCAGATAGGTCGATATAGTGTAGTGAGTAAGCGTAAAACCGGTAAGACCGTAAGCTATACTGAAGAGTATCCGGTAGAACCTGTCCGTATCCACCGTACGACTCAAAAACAGGTACATATTGAATGCCATAAAAAACAGACGGATCCCCATGAATACGGAAAGTGACTTAAGTACTGCACTTCGTTTGATAAATAAGAAGAAAAGATTGAATACAGAGATATTCCACTGAATAGAGCTGCCCATGGACAGATTTTGTCCCTCGTCTATATACCAGGAATAAAACAGACCACTCTTACCGTGCAGAAAATCCCACAGATGATAGTACAGCGGCGCATTTGTCTGCCCCATATCATAATAATCGATACGAAGCTCCCCAAACGGAAATATTCCTTTCAAAGCCAATACCCCCATGAATATCATGAGGGTAATACATGAGGGTATCAAAGCTTCTTTTAATGATCTTCGCATATTGTTATCTCATTGACCGGTCACTACTCCGAATGCGGACACACCCGCGACAGACAGTGTCATCATGATGACACCTGCGAGCAGTACTCCCACCATGGCGGCTATCACGGTATCCTTGAACTTCATGTCAAGTATCGAGGCCGCAAGGGATCCGGTCCATGCGCCCGTCCCCGGAAGAGGTATGCCGACAAACAGAGCCAGCGCGACAAAGAGACCGCGTCCCGCCTTCTCCTGAAGCTTCTGTCCGCCCTTCTCTCCCTTTTCAAGGCAGAAAGTGAAAAACCTGCCTATCACCGGCTTATCCTTCCCCCATTCAAGCACCTTTCTCGCAAAGAGATAGATGATGGGTACCGGGAGCATATTTCCCACTATTGCGACCACAAACACTGTGATCAGATGCGGAAGAGTATCGGTAAGTCCCATTCCCGCAGCGATCGGTATGGCACCCCTGAGCTCTATCAGCGGCACCATGGAAACAAAGAAAACTATAAGGTATTTGGTTAACATAACTACAGAACTATCTCCTTTAATCTGTTTATAAATGTCTGCATCTCAGCATCCGTACCTATGCTGATGCGAAGATAGCTGTCTATCCTCGGCTTCCTAAAGTATCTCACGTAGATGCCGCTCTGTCTGAGCTTATCAAATATATCCGATGCTTCATAAGGCGCAGGCGGCTTTGCAAAGATAAAGTTGGTCTGTGACTCATTAAAAGTAAAGCCCAATGCCTTAAGCTCCCCTGCCGTCCATTCTCTTGTCTTCTTCACCCGTCCGACTATATCGGAAAAATATCCCACATCTTCTATCGCTGCCTTTCCCGCTACAAGAGCCGGCATATTCATGGTATATGAATTGACCGAATACCTGACATCATTCAGGTACTTTATCAGTCTCTCATTTGCGAAGCAGTACCCGACACGCATACCGGCCAGAGCTCTTGACTTCGACATGGTACGTACCACAGCAAGATTGTCGTATTCATTGATAAGGCTTAAGGCACTCTCTCCTCCGAAATCAATATACGCTTCGTCTGCTATGACTACGCTTTCGGGATTGTGCTCTAAAATATCCTTTATAAAGCCCGATCCTTCAGCCACACCTGTCGGGGCATTAGGATTTGCGATAACGATGCCGCCGTTTACGCCGTAATAATCTCTGGCTTCTATCCTGAAATCATCGGTGAGAGGCTTTGTCTCATAGGGAATGCGGTAGACATCTGCCCATACATCATAAAATGAATATGTAATATCCGGGAAAAGCACCGGCTTGTCTCCCGCAAAAAAGGTGAGGAAGCACATCGAAAGCACATCATCGGAGCCGACTCCCACAAAGGTCTGCGAGCGCTTGACACCGTAGTGATCTGCAAGCGCCGAAACCAGCTGCTCACAGGCCGGATCGGGATAGAGTCTCAGTCTCTCCCAGTCAGCCTCACCAAGTGCCTTGATCACTCTCGGTGACGGCGGGTACGGACATTCATTCGTATTGAGCTTTATAACCTTTTTTTGAGGCTGCTCACCGGGGGTGTATGGAGTAACCCTTCTGATGTTTTCTTCTATGCTCATTTCAGTTTGTATTTCTCTGCCAGTCTCCTGAAGCCCGGCAGTGAATTCACACAGGTCTCATAGGATACACAGTAAGACAGACGTACATAGCCCGCGCATGCAAATGATGATCCCGGCACGATGAGTATGTGCTCTTTTTTCGCATCCGCGACAAATGCTTTTTCATCCGGCACCGGTGACTGTATGAACATATAGAACGCACCCTCGGGACGTATGCACTTGAAGCCGTATTCTCTCAGCGCATCATACAGCACATCCCTGTTTTTTTCGTAAAAGGCTATATCTGCCTTTTCCTCAAGACACTCCGCTACAGTCCTTTGCATAAGAGACGGTGCATTCACAAATCCCAGTACCCTGTTCGCTATGGTCACGGCCTGAAACAGCCTGTCATGATCAGCAGCCTCCGATGGGATCACAAGATACCCTATACGCTCTCCGGGGAGAGACAGGGTCTTTGAGAAAGAATACCCGACTATCGTATTCGGATAATATTTTGTTATGTAAGGAACCTCTGCTCCGGTATATACCAGCTCACGATACGGCTCATCGGAAATGATAAATATCTCACTGCCGTATTCCTTCTGCTTTTTCGCTAATATATCGGCTATCGCCCGTATCGTATCCGCAGTATAGATCACTCCTGACGGATTGTTGGGATTATTTATTATAAGTGCTCTGGTCTTTTCGTTTACAGCAGCCTCCAGAGCCTTCAGGTCGGGCCGGAAGGTCTCCGTATCGGGCGCGATCTCCCTCAGTATGCCGTCGTAATTGGCGACATAATTTCTGTATTCCACAAAATAAGGAGCAAAAGCCAGCACCTCGTCACCCGGATTAAGCAAAGCCTTTAGCGCACAGTTGAGTCCTCCTGCCGCACCTACGGTCATCATGATATTGTCCGTTCCGAACGATGTACCGAACCTTTTGTTAAGCGAATCCGCTATTTTCCGTCTCACCTCAGGGAAGCCCGCATTCGGCATGTATCCGTGCAGCGCGACCGGATCCTCTTCTTTTAAAAGACGCTCTATAGTCTCTCTCACCTTGGCAGGAGCAGGCACGTTCGGGTTGCCTATGGAGAAATCAAATACGTTCTCCGCACCTACCTCCTCTGCCATCCTCTTTCCTTCTTCAAACATCTGCCTGATAACGGAGTTGTTATCTACCAGACTGTCCATTTTCCCTGAAATCATTGAAACCGCTCAAACCCCTTCCAATACTTGAATACCGCTTTGCCGACTATACCGTCTCTCGTCAGAAAGGTGTTGTGCCAGTATCTGGAATCCGCTGAATCATTTCTGTTGTCTCCCAGCATGAAATAACTGTCTGCCGGAACATCATAGGGTCCCCACTCTCCCTCTGTGACGACATTCAGGTACGGCTCATCAATTGGCTCTCCATTTATGTAAACCACGCCTCCTCTTATCTCGATATGATCCCCGGGTACTCCTATTACACGTTTGATATACAGGATGTTCGGATCATCCGGATAATCAAATACTATGATATCTCCGCGTTCAGGCTCATGTCTTAAGTAATACAGCCTTGACCCGATCACCCTGTCACCTGCCATTATCGTACTCTCCATGGAGGATGTCGGCACAGTGGCATTTACGATCACAAAGGTATTGATAAGAAAGGAGATAATGACTGCACAGACTATAACTGCCACCCAGTCGATCACTTCCTTAAGGACGTTTGTCTTTTCGGGAGCGGTCGCAGCTTTTTCCTCTCTTCTTGCCTTTTCGTTATTCAGCTTTTCCTGTATTTCCTTTTCAGCTTTCTTATTCTCTGTCATTGTATCTTCTGCTTTCCCTGTTTTACCTGATCAAACACTTAAGCTCGTCAAAGCTTTTCAGCCTGCGATCTGCCTCTTCAGGATCTCCGAACCCGTAATCGGCGGCAATGAATCCGATACCTGCCTGCCTTACCGCAACCCGGTCACCTTCGGTATCACCTACATAATACGCATTTCTGTAGCCTCTTTTCTTCACGAGATCCCGTATATTATCGGTCTTGCCCTTTCCGGTATCTCCAAAGCAGCTTGTGTCGCGTATCTCTTTTTCAGTCAGCCCCGTTTTTTCCATAAAGAGCTCTATATAACCGGACTGACAGTTTGATACTATTGATACCGGCAGCCTCAATGAAAGCTCCCGTATCGTCTCTATGACACCGGGATAGCAGATATCACACGGATCTCTCTCAAGTGCTTCCTGTTCATACAGCACACATTTGTCCATGGCTGCCTCGCGCACCTCTGTGGATGCCCCCGGCAGAAGTGCCTCCGCGATCTCGTCCATGGTCTTACCAAAGAGTTCCTTCAGTGTATCCGGCTCCACCGTCATATCACCAAATCCTGTTTCCCGCACGGCTCTAGTCCATGCCTTCGCCACTATCGGTGTAGAGTCCCAAAGTGTTCCGTCTACATCAAGAAGCAGCGCATCTGCTTTAATCTTTATGCTCATTGTAGGGATTATACCATAAACAGGAGCCGGTGCATAATCCAAGTAAAAGATCATAAATTTCAGAACCAGAAGCCCTCGGACTCAAGATACTCCTTTAACTCTTTGGTATAGACTTCCGCGCCTTTTCGGTTTACGTGTATCGAGTCTCCGAACAGCTTATTGGGGTACACCGGAATCTCCCTTATCACCTTCATGTTATAGTATCTTCTTCTGTGCTCTATATGATCCATAAATTCGGTATAGCCGTTTATGAACTCCACGTGCATTGCCTCGTCGGAGGCTACATTTATCGGAGGCTGGGCTATCACCACGGACACCTCATTATCACTTAACAGATCGACCAGCTTCTCATAGTAATAAACGACAAGCTCAGAATAATCAAAGGTCTCATGAAATACCTCGCGTGTCTCGCCGTCATCACCGTCTGCGTCCCCAAACTCCAGATACCCGAGATCGTCTCTTATGGAATCAAACATTTCACGGTTGGCATCCTTATTGCCGATAAAATCCGCATCATACATCTGTGACAGATACTTGGAAGGCAGCCGCAGCCTGTATGATATCATCTCCGGTATGCGTCCTTTCCTTGCCACGACGGGATCCCTGAGCTCCACCGCTTTAGTATAGATCTCCGCTATCTCCGAGGGCTTGAGAAAGTTAAAGTAAAGTGTCTGATCCCAGTTGTCTATGTCGCACATATGATAGGGGGCAAATACGACTACGGCGTATTTCGGCGCTCCGTTTTTTTCGATATGATTCCTTACCGCATAGTAGGTCTCTATGGGCGTGGCTCCGCCTATGGCTATATTATAGGTATCCTCATGCAATATGGCAGGCAGTACCGAGGACTTTGCCCTTGAATCACCGATAATGAGCGTTTGGGCATCAATATACGGATCATCGGAATTCTCGAATTCCTCGTCCCACATCACGTATTCCGGTCCCATATAGCTCATAGGGAGTACATAAGCGAGCACGCACAGTACTATGAGCGGGATGGAGATCAATATGAAGTTTCTGATCAGTTTTATTAGGTCCTTCAATGTGTGTTATTTATTCGGGCTATCGCCCTGCTTCCTCATTCATGTTAGCGTCTCTCATGCCGTTTCCGCTTACCTTGCAAGCAAGGTAAGCAGTCACGGCATGGAGACCAGGCTTTATCACTAAAATTGAAAATAGATAAACTGCTGGGCTCCTATTGATGTGGAGCCGAGTATCATCAATACAAAAAGGTAGTATATCCCCCAACGGACCGGGGTGCGGCATGCTGCTATACATGCCGCTGTGTCTCCGGTACGTTCATTAACAATGTCATATATCAGCAGGACTATGATGCCCGCTATCAGGAAAAAGAACTGCACCACTCCGAGTCCCAGCGAGAAGGGAGATGTCGTAAGTATCGACTCGGGCTTAAACTCCGTAAACACCTTTCCGATGATGGTAACGGCCTGTCCCATATCCTCGGATCTGAAGAGAAACATCGAGAAAGTAAAGAGCATAAAGGTAAAGAATACCTTGAGCCATCTCGGAAATCTCGCCCTGAGCGGTGCTATCAGCGCTTCAATTATCTGAAACAGACCAGAGAGCATGCCCCACAGGATATACGTGATATCCGCCCCGTGCCACATTCCCGAAAGCGTGAATACTATAAATATATTCAGATACTTACGCAGCGTACCTTTACGGTTTCCCCCGAGCGGTATATATACATAGTCGCGAAACCAGTTGTTCAGTGTTATGTGCCAGTGTCTCCAAAAGGAAGCGCATGAATCGGTGAAAAACGGCTGCGTGAAGTTTTCCGTGAGCGTAAAGCCCAATACCTCAGCCACTCCTATCGCTATTGTGGAATAAGAAGCAAAGTCACAGAATATCTGGACTGAATACAGGCAGGTGGCGAGCAGCAGCTGATATCCGGTCATATCCATGTAGCTGTCATATATGAGATCCACGGCTATCGCAAGTCTGGATGCCAGTACCAGCTTAAGGAAGTATCCGTAAGCCATGCGTATAAGCCCGTGTCGGATACGTTCATAATCAAATACATGCTTTTCTTCAAACTGCGGCAGCAGATGCGAGGACTTTTCTATGGGTCCCGAGAGCAGCACCGGAAAGAAGGAAGCGAACGCGGCATAGGATATCAGTGAAGGGGCAGGCTTTGCCTTATCCTGATATATCTCAAATACATAGGTAAGCGACTGAAAGATGTAAAAGGAGATTCCTACCGGAAGTATCACAGCGAGTGCCTCATCCTCCGATATCAGGGCAGAAAGAAGAGACGCATATTTAAAGAAGAACAGCGCACCGATCAGCAGCACCACGGTAATGACAAGCACACCGCGCCTTATGCCGAAAGCCATCGTCCCCTTTCCCAACCGCAATGGGTGTGCGACCGTAATAGTCGCGAGCGGCGATGATGCCATCTTCTGTCAAAATGAGCATAGAGCATGAGCCCTTCACCTTATTAAATACATTGCGGATTCCTTCGACAAAATCAGCGCCTTGGGTGATGAGCAGAGCGACCTTATGGGGGTCCC
>CAJOME010000033.1 GCA_905235585.1 uncultured Lachnospiraceae bacterium
CTTCCTAAGGGGGTGCATTTGCACCCCCTCTGGAGTGCACCCCCTGGCAAAAATGCACCCCCTAAAAATGCACCCCCCTCTGCGAGAAATGCACCCCCTCTCTTGCAAACCGGGGCACGAGTAGTTTTTGGCCCTATAAAAAACTACGTTTTGACTACGATTCACGGCCAAGATATGCCACACTTTGCCGGGTTTTGCCATTTGGCCCGTTTTTCTGTAAAATGACCGGAGCTTCAGTAGCCTGGCAAACTGGCGCAAACTGAAGCATATTGATGCGGTTTTGGAGGTAAGAAATGCCGATAAAAGTATTATTCATCTGCCATGGCAACATCTGCAGATCGCCTATGGCAGAGTTTGTTTTGAAAAATATGGTGGAAAAGGCTGGCAGGAGCGGAGAGTTTGAGATTGACTCGGCTGCGACCACCACAGAGGAGATATGGAACGGAGTTGGCAGTCCCGTGTATCCGCCTGCAAGAAAGAAGCTGATGGAGCACGGTATCGATCCGGGAGACAAGAGGGCAAGGCTTGCGGTAAGAGCCGATTATCAAAAGTATGACTATATCATCGGCATGGATTCCGAGAATATGTATGACATGAAGCGCATCTTTGGCGGAGACCCTGACGGCAAGCTGAGTCTGCTCATGGATCACACGGACGAAAAGGGCAGAGGAGTTGCTGATCCGTGGTACACAAGGGATTTCGAGAGCACATGGAAGGATGTGGTGAAGGGCTGCGCCGGATTGCTTGAGGATATATCCAAAGTCTAGAATCAAAGCCTAGAATCAAAGCCTCGAGGTCATGCGAGGCTCATACTGCCGCTCTTATCTTATCATATATCATCATCGTGACATCCAAGGTATAGTGCAGATGATCGAAGGTGGTGAAGCCGTTCTGCGTGAGATAAGAGTTCAGATCGAGATAACCGGCATTGGGTATGCTCTGCATTTCGGAATTAAACACCCTGATATTGTCATTCGTCATGCCAAGCCCCTCCAGCCTGGGATCAGGCTCGACCGGATTTACGGATATGAAAACAAGATCCCTTTTGCAGGCCAGCTCGGTCAGGGCATCCTTATAAGCATTGATATTCCTCATATCATTGACACCCATATTTATCAGGTATTTCCAATGAGTTATCTCAGGATAGGCAGACTCTATCATCATTGCTTCGGGCAGGGCGGTATCCATCATATAATCAAAGCCCTGACCCGATGCTGCCAGGATGAAAAAGCCGTCAGGGGCAGCATTTGCTTTCATAAGATAGTCAACGGCAACAGTCCGGCTGTCTCCGATCAGTATGTATCCTGTAGTCACATTGGGATCTATCGCAGCGGTAAGATCGGGAGCAGTGGTGAGAGCGTACTCCGCAGGAGCGGCATACTCACCGGTCAGCTGCTTCTTATTGACAGCAATGACATCGGCATTTCCGGAAAGATATGGGGGGCTGTTTTTAGTTGACATAATACAAAGCGGCAGAAAAAATGCCGTCAAAAGTATTACCGCTATCACACTTCTTTTTAAGATGCTGTTCATAACAATTTCATATGATACTACATTTCATGGCAATATGCTACATGTTGTGCGTCCCTGTGTGGAATGCGCAAGATATTGAGTTGCTGTTCACACCTTACAGGTGCTCACAGCAACAGGTATAGCGTTCGCAAAATAACTGGTCTGATGCGCAGAATGCCTGCCTGAGAGTGCGTGTCAAAAAACATAGGCGTAGCGGGCTGCGACTCGATACATATGACTGGCCGGCACATCGCCCATCGGCTTTGCCGGAATGCGTCGTAACAGTATTTGGCGTATTGTTTTTATTTTGCCACTGTGATAAATTGTGTGATCAAATGGGATATTTTTCAAAGGAAAACGTAAATACAGGCAGACAGCTTGAGATAGATATGCTCAGGGCTTTTTGTATAGTGTGCATGATATTTGATCATGTGTATGAAGAGCTCGCTGAGGAACTGGTGGGAGCTTATGTTTTTTTTGACTTTGCCAGCACATTTATAGGAGCAGCGGCTTTTATGATCTGCATGGGGATAGGCATGAGATATTCCAAGCACAAAGAGCCGGGGGATCTCGTCAAGAGAGGTCTGGAGCTGCTTACCATAGGGCAGCTCTTAAATATCGTCAGAAGTTCGTTGCCTTCCCTTATAGCGTACTGGATCACAGGGAAGGATTACTTTCTTTCTAATTCAATGCTTGTAATACAGGCCGATATCCTGAGCTTCGCAGGATTGGCATTTATCTTCCTTGCCTTACTTAAGAGGCTGCGCATACCCGATACGGCGATACTTGCACTTGGTTTTGCAATGAATATTCTGACGTATATACTGTACTTAAATGTCAGCTCACCGGACAGCTTTCTTGTCAGTCAGCTATTGGGCTATTTTGTGGTGACGGACGCAGAGTCTTTCTTCACACTCGGCAGCTACTTTATATTTGTTGCTGTCGGCTATTATATAGGCGGACTGTATCCGAGGATAAAGGACAAGGATGGTCTGGCAAATAAGGTATTACTGGTCTGTGTGCCTGTCTGTGCTGTGTATTATGCGGTAAGAATGACTGTGGATATCTCTTTCCTTCCCGAGTTTAATGAAAATGAGCAGTATGTCCTCAACCCGGCTACCGACGCGATCGCGACATGTATGGTATCGTTTATACTGCTTGCGCTTTTCCATAAGCTTACACCTTTTTTGAGTGAAAAGCTGAAGAATGTGGTAAAGCACCTGTCGGTACATATCAATGAATATTATTGTATCAGCTATATGTTTACCATATTGGCAATGATGGCGGCTTTGGTTCTGTTCGGCACACGCATATCCGGATGGATAATTCACTTTGCCTATGGTATTGTCATCATTGTCTGCTGCTACTTCATTATCGAGTACAACGATAATCATTTCCGGTTCCACATAGTTACCCTTCAGGGGAAAAGCAGGATCATCGTGTATACTGCCATCTGGCTGACCACCTCTATCATAGTCACGTATGTCTATCCGCGCATCACGGAGTATGCTACTTTCTGGAACGATTACCTGCTACCATAGCATATAACAGGTCGTTTATCTGTTCTCACAGCCCTTTCACGGCCCTACACAACTTTCTCACAGCTTTTAGGCACTATAACAGACAAAATATAGTGTCGATCGTTAAAATTCGGCATTAAATACACAAAATATAGTTGAAAAGCATTATGAGGTATGCTATATTTCATTAAGTTAAAGGTTACATAATATGGCGATTGCCACTGTCCTTTTTCATTCGTATAAACACATAGTGATACGGAACAAGCCCAGAAAACAAGGAGGAAACTTATGAAAACACGCAGGAAGATATCGCTGATCTTAGCAATTATTCTTTCGCTTGCGGTATTCTTTCAGAATATACAGGCGATAAGGATAGTAAAGGCAGCGGAGCCTGATGCTGAAGAGTATCAGGGTGATGATGACTATGACGATGACGGGTATGATTTTGATGCGGCAGCATCTGAGCAGGCATCAAGGGAAGCGGCATCAAGAGCAGCCGAGGAGGCGGCAAGACTGGAAGCCGAGAAACAGAGGGAGGCTGAAAGACAGGCTGCAATAGAGAAGGCCGCAAAGGAAAACGAGGAGGCGCAGAAGAAAGCAGCTGAGGATGCAGCGGCGCAGGCGGCTCTCGAAAAGGCAAAAAAAGAAGAAGAACAGCGGCTGAAGCTCCAGCAGCAGGCGCAGACCACGGCTTCGGGTAATGCTTCGGGAGGGGGCCAGGCTGTATATGCCCTTACCGCCAGCGTACAGAAGCTTGACTTCGGTACAGCTGCTGTAGGCACCCAGAGGGATGTGGCACAGCTGTTTATCACAAATGGCGGAAATACTACAGTCAATCTGATACTGGCTGAAAATGATCCGAACGGAGCTTTTGCGTGCACTCTTGTTGGGGATAATACAAAGCTTGATCCGGGACAGCAGGTAAAATATAACGTTTCGATGTCCTCCACTCTGGATCCCGGAAAGTATAACGCAACACTCACTTTTGCAGACAAGGATCAGGATCCGAACTTTGTAAGGGGAGTCAGTGTAAAGCTGGCAGGAATCGTGTCTGACAAGCCTGCAGTAGTGGAAAAGGTATTGGTTTCACCCGGACAGATCACTCTCACCGTTGGAAATGATGCTACATTCAATGCCAGCGTAGTCGGAAGTGGCAGCGGAGAAGTAAGTCAGGATGTCAACTGGTCGATCCAGGGGCAGAAGTCCTCTAAGACAAAGATCGGCAGTGACGGCAGCTTAAGTCTGGCATCAGATGAGACATCAGGTCAGATAACTGTTATCGCGACCTCAAGGGCAGACAGTTCAAAGAGAGGAACTGCTACGGTATCCACACAGAAAGGCGGATATAACGTGAGCGCAAGTGCAGATCCCGCCAAGGGTGGGAGTGTCACAGGCGGCGGCGCAGTCACACAGGGAGGGTCGGTGACGCTTTCTGCCATACCCAACAGCAATTATTATTTCGCGGGGTGGGTGATAAACGGACGTACAGTATCTACCGCGACAAATTATACGATATCAAATATCCAGTCAAACCTCAGCGTAACCGCGAAGTTTGAAAGAAACTATGTTACAGTTGATCTTAAAAGAAATAATGAAGACGGCGGTACAGTCGCAGGCGGCGGCAAGATCATCTACGGCGACAACACGACGATCACTGCCAAGGCATACAGCGGGTATGTATTTACCGGTTGGAAGGAAGATGGCAAGATCATAAGCAGAGATGCTTCCTATAAGCTTAAGAATGTGAAGTCTGACCGCAAGATCACGGCTGTCTTTGACAAAACATCACATACCATTACTCTTTCCGCAAGCCCGGCGGAGGGCGGTACCGTGACAGGCGGAGGTACCTTTGCGATCAATCAGGGCACTACGGTAAAGGCTACACCTGCGTCAGGCTACAGCTTTATTGGCTGGCAGGTCAACGGACAGATAGTGAACAGAGATGCTACGGTAAAGATAGACAGGCTTGAGGCTGATTACAACTGCACGGCTATCTTTATAAAGACAGGTGTCTCCACATATGAGATATCAGCAGGAGTGGCTACCACAGGTGGTTCCATCAGCCCCAGCGGCATGGCTACCGTGGCACAGGGATCAAACGTGACCTATAAGATCACTCCCAAGTCGGGATATGCCATACTTGCGGTGGCGGTAGACGGAGTGCAGGTCGGACCTGTAAGCAGCTATACATTCTCTAACATACAGGGCAACCATACAATAGCAGCGGCATTCCTGCTCACAGATGCGGCAAAGGCTTCGGCAGCGGCATCGGGACAGACGGTGCAGCAGCAGAAGGTACAGAAGGTCGATAAGACAGCGACAAACACCGCTTCATCAAACTCTATCGTAGATATTGATAAGGCTATATCGGGAGAGAGCGGAGATGAGTTTGTAGAGGAGATGGAGGATCTTGAAACCATCAATGTACCCACAGACGAGGAGCTTGGGATCACACCCGATGATCCGGATGATGAGCCTACGGCAGTTACACAACTGATGGGTGTATCCCGTGCAGAGGCAAGAGAGATGGCCATGGCCGGCAACGGTCTCCCGATACTGGATGCGTCGTTTACGGCCGGAACCTTCAATTCAGTCGTGGACAATACTTTGGAGCCCGCATCAATGCACGGTATTGATTATGCGTCCATGACACCCGAGGAGATAATGATGTCATCTGATGATGATATCAATCCAAGCCTTCCCAACTTTGACATAGTTGTAGACAGGATGCTCTCAAGCGATGAACTTGTGGCCATCGTTGACGGAGGAATAGGCAATATAGCGGTAAGCCTTACCAAGCAGGCAGCGGTTGACTCGGCTACTGAGAAGATAATGAAGAACGCGGTAGGCAACAAGCCTCTTCAGTACTTTGACCTTACCATGATGAAGACACTTAATGGAAGCACGCAGAAGGTCACTGAGCTCCCGGAGGCAATGGAGATAGTAATAGAGGTACCTGATGACATTTACAAAAAGGGTCAGAAGTACTCCGTACTCAGAGTACACAATGGCGAGCTCACGGTACTTCCGGATCTGGACGATGATCCAAAAACGATCACCTTCCGTACGGATCGCTTCTCATCATATGCCATAGCTCGCGAAGTGGCATCATCGAGAGAGCTCGTGACTTGGTTTGCGGCAGGCAGTGCTATAGCTCTGGCGGTAGCGATCACATGCTTCTGCATACTGATCGTACATCAGGCTAATATGAGAAAGGCAAGAAGACGTGCACGCGCCGAGCAGAAAAGAAGAGAGAGAGAGTATTAAGAGGTCTTAGAGATTTTCCTGCGCCGCAAAAGCGGCGCAGGATATTTTTGTGTTTTAGAGCTTTATATGATAGTCAGAGACATGGATGAGGCAACATGAACATAAAGAGAGTCGATGATCCTGAGGGAACAGTCATACTGTTTCTTACGGGAAGAATAGATACGGATACAGCCGGCGTACTAAGGGAGGCGATAAATGCTGTTTCGCAGGATACCGTCAGACTGATACTGGACTTCAGCGATGTACCGTATATCAGCTCGGCCGGTCTGAGAGAGCTTTTGGTCTGCAGAAAGCGCTTCAAGGATGACAGATTTCTTATAAGGAACGTTACACGGGAGACTATGGAGATATTCGAGCTGACCGGGTTTGATACCATCCTTCCCGTCGAGATAATGCATGAAGACACCTCCACATATATGAAGATGTCTTTCAAAGAGCTGCTGCAGAACAGGACACAGGAGTCGGGAGATCATGTGCTGCTGCGGAGTGACCATGATAGATATACGTGGGAGGATATAGAGTTTGCCTCCCAGATCATTGCGGCAGATCTGAGCGCTCTGGGAGTACAAGCCGGCAGTCATGTGGGCATATGCGGAGTAAACTCTATAAACTGGGTATTGGCTTTTTTTGCTGTGAATAAGCTTGGAGCTCTGGCTATGCTCATCAATCCTTCCCAGAGTGCGGCAGAGATCGGCAAGGTCTGCGCATACGGGGATATAGAGTACCTTTGCTACGGTGAGATCGCATTGATGCAGGATGAAAGCAGCTTTCTCGAAGCATTACAGTCAACAGAAGGATGCAGTATCAAGGAATGCTATTCCATAAGAAACAAAATAAATATCAGATACCGTTTTGAAGAGTATGAAGCACTGAAGGGAAGATTTGAGAGAAAGGTGGATGCTGATGCTCCCTGCGTGGTCATCTTTACGTCAGGGTCAACAGGCAGACCCAAGGGGGTCATACTTTCTTCTTATAACCTCCTGAACGGTGCGGCTGTACAGGTAAGGATGCAGGGGGTCAGCTATCAGGACAAGAGTCTGCTTATTGTTCCCCTGTTTCATATACTGGGACTCGTGGTCTGCTTTCTTCCGTGCGCGATGACAGACGCCACATTGTATATACCGGATGATATCAGGACCGACACCCTGATACGCATAATGGAAAATGAAAAATGCACACTGCTTCATTCCGTGCCTACCATGATCATCGCTATATTAAACAATCGTGGTTTTAAGAAGGAAGCCTTTTCAAGTCTGAGATGTACCTTTCTGGCCGGAGCTGCCACATCGGAGGCTCAGCTGGAGAAGTTTATGGACAGCCTGCCAAATGATCATCTCATGATAGCGTACGGGCTTAGTGAGATGGCGCCTGTCAGCGTGACTCTGTATGAGGATACACCTGAGCACATGAGGCATACAGTGGGAAAGCCGATAGAAAATATCAGTGTGAAGATACAGGACAGAGAGACGGGAGAAAACTGTCCGGCAGGAAGCCCGGGAGAGATACTTGTACAGGGCTTTAATCTCATGACGGGATATTACAAGGTGTCGCTTGAGGATCAGGCTATTGATGAGGACGGATGGCTGCATACCGGCGATATGGGATATCTGAACGAGGACGGATATCTCACGCTTACGGGCAGATATAAGGAACTGATCATCCGTGGAGGCGAAAATATCATGCCTCAGGAGGTGGCGGATGCGGTGAGTGCGCTGCCCGGTGTGGAAGATGTCAAGGTGGTGGGAGTACCAAGTGAATTCTTCGGAGAAGAGGTGTGTGCCTGCCTGAAAATGTCCGACGGCGTGACGTTTGACAGTATAAAGGCTAAAGGGCTCTTAAAAGGCAGTATGGCAAAATACAAGATTCCGTCGTTTTTTCTTATATATGATGATTTTCCGACGCTTGCAAGCGGAAAGGTGGATACGGTATCCTTAAAAGCCGATGCCATCCGTCGCTGCGAGTCAAAACAGGTCGGCTTCTGTAATCTTTTTCACGCTCAGCGCAGCTAGTGCGCAGAGCTGTCTGAACAGTAACGTGAGCAAAACAACTGACTGCGGATTCGGAAATAGGAGTTGACAAACGGGAACGTTTTGGATAATATATTTAGGTCGTCCGTGGGACGGTCTGAATATGTGCGATAGTAGCTTAGCTGGTAAAGCGCCACCTTGCCAAGGTGGAGACCGCGGGTTCGAATCCCGTCTGTCGCTCTGACTTGGAAGTGCCGCAACACCAGTAATTACTGGGGTTGCGGTTTTTTGTTGCCCGGAAATTCTATCTATTTGCTGCGCGAACTCTGCATGAATGACCTGTTCAGAAGGAGGAGCTGATCAGGACGGAGCTTTGTCTGAACAGTATAAAAACAGCTGCGACTTCTGGGGATAAAGCACCGTTTGTGTCGTAAAAACGACCGTTGGTGCAATAAGCATTATCAAGGAGCCGTGAACGGACGATAAGAAAAAAGAATAATAAAGCGCTAAGGAGAGCATCTGTATTCAATGGATTGAAACATTGGCAGGTGCTTTTTCATTATCAAAAATGAAGGGAGAATCAAATAATGAGGATAACAGAAAGCAGTGTAACAATGTCGGCAGCAAGGACTTATAGCCAGAGCGGAACGAAAGCAAAAGGTGGGATAAACAGGTCTGCTTTTGAGGATACCAAAAGCGCGATAAGCTACGGCGGATATAATGCGAACAATCTGGGGAATTATGAAAGAAACGGCTATGGCAGTATGACGGGTTTGGATTTTTACAACAACTGTTTCAAAGCAAATTTCGGTATAATGAACGGAATGGGATCGGGAGCTTTGTCAGCAAACGGATTCCAGAACAGTATTCTGTCAATGCTTATGGTAAGATTCATGGGAACAGGCATGTTTGGCGGGACAACACAGCAGCTCGTGACCTACCAGGAATATGAAAACACGCAGTTCCACGCGAACGGACAGGCGAAGACGGATGACGGCAGGGTCATATCCTTCAACATAGATATTATGATGAGCCGGAGCTATATGGAGTATATGAATGTCAATATTCCCACGATGCAGAATGCTCTATGTGATCCGCTTGTCGTGAATATAGGGTGTGATACATCGAACGTGAGAGATCAGAAATTCATGTTTGATATAGATGCGGACGGGGAAAAGGACGAGATTTCAATGTTAGGTCACGGGTCGGGATTCCTTGCTCTTGATATGAATGAGGACGGCGTTATAAATGACGGAAATGAGCTCTTCGGCACAAAAAGCGGGGATGGATTTGCGGATCTGCGTGAATACGACTCGGACGGTAATGGATGGATAGATGAAAATGACGAGGTATTCAGCAGGCTGAAGGTGTGGTGTAAAGGGGATGATGGCGAAGATATCCTTATGAACCTCAAGGAAGCAGATATCGGTGCCATATATCTTGGATCGGAGGATACGGAGTTTACAATGAATGGGAACGATGGATCAAGAGACGGAGTGATCCGGGCAACCGGATTCTTCCTGAAGGAATCCTCCGGTGCCGGTACTGTGCAGCATGTCGATATGGCAATAGGAAGCGCTGCGGACGAAGCAGGACAGAGAACAGTACAGACCATAACTGTTTCAAATATCTCGACAACCCAGACACGGAATAATTCCTCACGTACTCAGGCGGAAAGACGGAAGGCTCTCGCAAAGAAAAGAGCGGAAGCAATACAAACAAAGAAAATGCAGGAGCAGAGACGTATGGACAAGGAAATCGCAGAGGATAAATATGAGCAAAGGCTTGAAGACAGGCGCCGCGAGAATACAAAAAGAAACCATAAAAGAATTGAGGAAGCAATGATAGACAGGCTTTTCGAAGACAGCTACGTAATATATAAACCGTCTATTGGGGATATGGCTATAAAGATATAGTTTATTACTGCCGATATAAATATCGGATTATATTACAGGCTATGGATGGCATCTTTTTTATGGATTGAATCTATTGAACGATGCCATCTTTTCTATATTGAAGCATAAAGGATTGCATCAATATAGTCGGTTTGTGCCATATTATGGTCTGTTTGTGCAGTAAGGGTTTATTGCAGGGCAGGTCATGGCGATAGGATAAACAGGTAATACATGAAAGCTAAGGAAAGCGTCTTAAGTTCAATGGAATGAACATTGGATTTCGGGCGCTTTTTTTATGTAAAAAATTCTATGAGAGATCCTTTTTAAAAAAAGAAAATGGAAATGATCTGAACAGGGGGAGAAAAATATGCGGGAGATCTTGCTGGATTTTATTGAGGGGACAGTCCGATTAAAGACATACGAAATACTATATATAGAATCCTTCAGACATAAGATATTATTTCATACGATAGGAGGCGAGTATCATATATATAAATCATTAAAAGAAATCGGGAAAATGCTGGATGACAGTGGTTTCCTGAGGATTCACAGGAGCTATATAGTCAACCCGAGGAGTATGAAGATGGTAAAGAATTATGAAACTATGCTGGATAACGGGACGATACTTCCTATATCCAAAGCAAAGTACAAAGAAGTGAAAGCATTATACCGCTTGGACCTTTCCGGGGGAGCGGTACAGCCCTGAACGACAGACGGGCTGCGGAAAGGAGTGAAATAGAATAGGCTTGATTTTACTGTATTTTCATGTAAAATATAATTGTTTTGCAAATAGTTAGTTTTATTAAAAGAAAGAGGGTTATAGAATGGCAACAGTTGATTTAACAAAGTATGGAATTACCGGAACCAAAGAGATCTACCACAATCCTTCATATGAGCAGCTCTATAAGGATGAGATGGATCCCTCACTCACGGGCTATGACAAGGGTGTAGAGACTGAGCTCAAGGCAGTAAACGTCATGACAGGTATCTACACAGGACGTTCACCTAAGGACAAGTTCATCGTGGATGACGCAAAGGCTCACGATACTGTATGGTGGACATCAGATGAATATCCCAACGATAACCACCGCGCATCCGAGGCTACATGGGATGCCTGCAAGAAGCTCGCTATTGATGAGCTCTCAAATAAGGATCTTTATGTAGTAGATGCATTCTGCGGAGCTAACAAGGACACCAGGATGGCAGTTCGTTTTATCATGGAGGTCGCATGGCAGGCTCATTTTGTAGAGAATATGTTCATTAAGCCTACGGAGGAGGAGCTCGCTGACTTTGAGCCCAACTTCATCATATACAATGCTTCAAAGGCAAAGGTGGATAACTACAAGGAGCTCGGCCTCAATTCAGAGACAGCGGTTCTCTTCAACGTATCAAGCCGTGAGCAGGTCATCCTCAACACATGGTACGGCGGAGAGATGAAGAAAGGTATGTTCTCAATGATGAACTACTATCTGCCTCTTCAGGGCATCGCTTCCATGCACTGCTCTGCAAATACCGATATGGACGGTAAGCATACCGCGATCTTCTTCGGTCTTTCAGGCACAGGTAAGACTACTCTTTCAACAGATCCCAAGAGACTTCTCATCGGTGATGACGAGCACGGCTGGGATGACAACGGTGTGTTCAACTTTGAGGGCGGCTGCTATGCAAAGGTCATAAACCTTGACAAGGATTCAGAGCCCGATATCTACAACGCTATCAAGAGAGACGCTCTTCTTGAGAACGTGACAGTAGATGCAAGCGGCAAGATCGATTTCGCTGACAAGAGCGTAACAGAGAATACACGTGTTTCTTATCCTATCGAGCATATCGAGAAGATCGCAAAGAACGTCAACAAGATCTCTTCAGGTCCCGACGCTGACAACGTGATCTTCCTTTCAGCCGATGCCTTCGGAGTACTTCCTCCCGTATCTATCCTTGATCCTGAGCAGACCCAGTACTACTTCCTCTCAGGCTTCACGGCTAAGCTTGCAGGTACCGAGAGAGGCATCACCGAGCCCACACCTACATTCTCAGCATGCTTCGGGCAGGCTTTCCTTGAGCTTCATCCTACGAAGTACGGTGAGGAGCTTGTAAAGAAGATGAAGAAGAGCGGTGCCAAGGCTTATCTTGTCAACACCGGCTGGAACGGCACCGGCAAGAGAATCTCCATCAAGGATACAAGAGGTATCATCGATGCTATCCTTAGCGGCGATGTGCTTAAGGCTCCTACGAAGAAGATCCCTTACTTCAACTTTGAGGTTCCCACAGAGCTTCCCGGAGTTGATTCAGGCATCCTGGATCCCCGTGATACATATGCTGATGCTTCCGAGTGGGAGACAAAGGCTAAGGATCTCGCAGGCAGATTCCAGAAGAACTTCAAGAAATATGAGAGCAATGATGCCGGCAAGGCTCTCGTAGCTGCAGGTCCCCAGCTCTGATAAGAGACCGGACAGTTGCTGTGAGCACCTGTAAGGTGTGAACAGTAACACCGGACAGTCTGAAAAGGTTTATGGATTTTATCTTCGGGTGCGGTTTTTACCGCACCCGATTTGTATCATGTTATACTTATGGATATACTGAATCATAGCACATTATGAAGCGAGGACACGGAGATAGATAAGAGAAAAGGATTGTTATACCTGGCGGTGGTCATAGTCGGAGTGTATGTCGGGATAGCTCTCGGCAGTCCGAAATGGATACAGCAGGAGAGTGTATCCGAGCCTTATATTGCCGCAACCGGGACACAGCAGAGTACTGAGCTGGATACTGCTTCTGTTCAGAGCAGCGATGCAGGGCAGATATCAGGTGCGGATATGTCATCAGAGCCGGATGCGGGAGCCGCTCTGACAGGTGCAGACAGTGAAGAGACTGAAAGCAAAGATCCGGAAGAGCGTACTCCTTCGGGTGCCACGGTGGTGGCGCACGGATCGCTGTATCCGGAGGGCTTTGAGACCGACGATATACCGGAGTACAGCGGTAAGAAATACGTGATAATAAATGACGGTGTGCCGTATTTCACGGATGAAGACAGAAACAAGGCGACAGAGCCCTTTGAGCTTTATTCTGCCCTTGACGGGCTGGGCAGATGCGGCACGGCTTATGCCAATGCGTGCCGTGAGCTTTTGCCTACAGAGAAAAGGGGAGATATCAGCGAGATACATCCTACCGGCTGGAAACAGCAGAAATATGACGGCATAGTGGATGCCGATCCTCCCTATCTCTACAACAGAAGCCACCTCATTGCGCACAAGCTGGCGGGAGAGGATGCCAACGTATACAACCTTATCACCGGGACGAGGTATTTTAATGCAGATGGAATGTCTTATGTGGAGGACAGGGTATATGACTATGTAAAGAGCACCGGCAACCATGTGCTTTACCGGGTCACGCCTGTATTTGACGGAAACGATCTGCTTGCAAGAGGTGTGTTGATGGAGGCAAGGAGCGTCGAGGACGATAAGATATGCTACTGCGAGTTCATATACAACGTACAGCCCGGAGTGTACATAGACTATTCTGACGGTTCTAATCATAAAGAGTGACCGGTCTGCAGGGGATACGGAAGAAGCACTAAAGAATGAACGTACTTGAATATCTGAGACAAAACAACGAGCAAATATCCGCTGTATGCGGCGGTAACGGTACCTGTGGCAGATGTCTGGTGAGCATAGACGACAGTGAACCCGTACCTGCCTGCAGGACAGAGTATCGTCCGGGAATGAATATAAGGGTGATCGACAGCCCTGACCTGATTACGGTACTTGGGACAGGTGATTTACCGGACGGCGGCACATCAGACAGAGCCGGCGTGCATATAGAGGAGAGCGAGACATCTGACTGTGCAAATGACCGGGATGGACAGTATGGTATAGCGATAGATATAGGGACTACTACGATAGCCGGGGTCTTGTGCTCTGTGGGTGACAGCTTTTGCAGAGTGATCTCAGAGGAGAGCAGGATAAATCCAAACATCTCTTTCGGAGCGGATGTCATATCCCGTATAAAAGCCGGCTCCGAAGGATACGGTAAGACAATGAGGGACAGCCTTTTGGAGGCAGTCAGAGAGATCATATTCAGGCTTTGCGGTGCTGACGGGGACGGTACAGGGAAAAATAAAAAAATAGATAAGATCAATATCGCCGGCAATACCACTATGATACATATCCTGATGGGCTATGATCCGGGCTCTTTGGGAGTATTCCCATATACTCCGGTAAATATAAAAACTATCGAGGGTAAAGCTTCTGATATACTCGGGATAAGCTCGGGAGATATTGTGGATACAGATAATACTCACTGCGTTATTTTTCCCGGAATATCCGCATATGTGGGCGGAGACATAGTATCCGGGCTGTATTACCTTAAATCTATAAAAACACCGGATATCTATATGCTGGTCGATCTGGGTACAAACGGCGAAATGGCTTTGATAACACACGATTCCATACGTACCGCGTCTACATCGGCGGGACCGGTATTTGAAGGAGGCGGTATCAGCTGCGGGTGTGGCTCTGTTGCCGGGGCGATAGATCATATAAAGATCAATGACAGGAAAAAAGTATCCTATACAACGATCGCAGACATCGGTCTTATAGCCGGCATATGCGGCAGTGGAGTCATAGACTGTGCGGCTGAGATGTATCTGAACGGTATGTGTACGGAGAGGGGCACTTTTATGAGTGACGAGCCCTTATTAGTCGCAAGGTACCCTGATATGACACCTGTGCGGTTTACTCAGGATGATATGAGACAGGTGCAGCTAGCCAAGGCCGCTATAGCTGCCGGAGCCGAGGTGCTGTGTCACAGCGCCGGCATATCATATGAAGACATAGGTGCGCTCTATCTTGCGGGCGGCATGGGACATGCTGTCGATGCCGGATCAGCGGCGGCCATAGGACTGATACCTCCGGAGCTGAAGGAGCGTGCGGTTCCGATAGGCAACAGCTCACTAAAGGGTGCGGTAAGGCTTTTGACGGAGTATGAGGTCGGAGCATTGGAAAGGGTGGCTGCTATTGCTGAGGGCAGCAGACTGGAGGATCTTGCGGGTGCTCCGGGCTTTCAGGACACATATATCCGGCATATGGATCTGCCTGACCACAGTCTGTCATAAAATCGGGCAACTTCACATTGATTGTACGGTCGGGTTTTGATATATTCTTGTAGACGCTGCAATTTGGCGCACAACCGGTGCACTGAATCACAAAGCGTACGCAGCCATGCAAAATCGGCAGAGCCGGCGGGCATCGTGCCGGCCGGTCATGTGGATTGATCCGAAGATCCCTTGAGCCGTATATATACACGGGATTACTTGGAGGTAGAGGTTTTGGGTTCCGATTTATCAAATGAGATAAAAAGAAGAAGGACATTTGCGATCATATCGCATCCTGATGCGGGTAAAACGACACTTACGGAGAAGTTTCTGCTTTACGGGGGACAGCTCAATACGGCAGGCTCGGTAAAGGGCAAGGCGAC